>CAJXQX010000110.1 GCA_913058185.1 uncultured Verrucomicrobiota bacterium | reverse complement strand
CGTCCCGACGAGACGACCGCGCTTTGCGCGGCGAAGGCTGGTGGACCCTAGCGGGGTCGAACCGCTGACCTCCTCAATGCCATTGAGGCGCTCTGCCAACTGAGCTAAGGGCCCTAAAGAGAGGCGAGATTTCCCGTTGAAGGGGCGAACGCAAGGAGTTTTTTCATCCTTCGCAATTCCGAGAACAATAACTCCGTTTGCATCAGGCACGAACCTTGCTCTAATTTTGGCCTACATGTCCGCAACTGTCGCCCAGAACGCCACCATCCTGATCATCGATGACGATGACGAAATCCGTTATTCGCTGAGTCGGGTATTGTCCTTCGGTAATTTTGTGATCACCCAAGCAGCGAGTGGCGAAGAAGGAGTCGCAGCGGTTAAAAAAGGACCTGCGCCTGATTTGATTTTTCTGGATATTCGCATGGGCGGAATGAGCGGAATCGAGGCACTGCAGCACATTCGCAGCGTGAATCCGAAGCAGCTGGTGGTGCTCATGACCGCATTTGGCACGGCCCAGACCGCCATCGAGGCGATGAAATTTGGCGCGTTCGATTACATCATGAAGCCATTCGAACCGGCTAAGGTCATTTCGCTGGTGGAGAAGGCGCTCGAGGCCATTGCCGAAATGGACGCGGTCGGTGATTACAAACCGACCATCAACAGCGAGGACTACAAAGAGGGCATCGTTGGCTCGTCGGCCGCGATGCAGGAAGTTTTCAAAATCATCGGTCAGGTCACGGCGAGCGATGTCACGGTCATGATCACGGGGGAGAGCGGCACGGGTAAAGAACTCGTCGCCCGATCAATCTGCCAGCATAGCCATCGCGCGGGTAAACCTTTTATTGCAGTCAATTGTGCGGCCATTCCGGACAACTTGATTGAGAGTGAGCTCTTTGGTCACGAGAAGGGATCATTTACCGGCGCGACGGGCCAACGCATCGGCAAATTCGAGCTCTGCGATGGAGGCACCATTTTCCTCGATGAAATTGGCGACATGGCGCTCGCGACGCAGACTAAAATACTGCGTGTGCTCCAACAGGGAGATATCCAACGCGTAGGAGGCACGGGGACGATTAAAGTGGATGTCCGCATTATCGCAGCGACCAATAAGAACCTCGAGGAAATGGTCCCAGCGAAGGAGTTCCGCGAAGATCTTTATTACCGATTAAACGTGGTGCGGATCAAAATGCCGCCGCTGAGGGATCGGGTGGACGACATTCCGCAAATTGTGGATTTCTGCCTGCAGAATCTGGTGAAGCAGCGAAAAACACGGGTCTCCAAAGTTTCTCGTGAGGCAATCGAGGTGCTCACTGGCCATAATTGGCCAGGGAATGTGCGCGAACTTGAGAACGTGGTGTATCGCAGCGCTGTTATCGCTCAGGGGGATACGATTCTACCCAAGGATCTACCGCCCGAAATTCAAGTGGCGATCCCCCCGGGACTTGCCCCGGTCACGACCGATGCCCCGTTCAAATCTAGCGAAACCGCGGCGGCGGGGTTATCTCGAAGTGCTGATGTTCCAGTTTCGGAAGAGAACCAACTTTCGGTGGAAGAGGCCTTAGACTTCTTGCACGATGCGCTCTCGGTTGAGGAGCAACCGATCCTAAATCGAATTGAAGAAGAAATGGTAAAACGTGCCTTAACTGCGGCTTCAGGAAACCAAGTTCGAGCGGCAGAACGTCTGGGCATGACCCGCACGACGTTGCGCAAGCGGATCGAAACCTACGGGCTCAAGCCGTAGGAGGGCACAGTCAGGTGTTCTTTTTGCCGGGGCTACGGCGGAGAAGATAACCCGACCCTCGTGGGATTCTATTTTCCACTACACCGACCGGTCCCGCAGGCGCGGGAGAGCCCGGCTACAACCATTCGACTGTCCACATCCGAATTTAGCCGGGGTCGCTGACCCCGGGTTTCAGCTCGATGACATATTTTCAAGCGCCGAAAGCATTCTACACCATCTGCTGTCGGGCATAAAGCCCGACCCACCCAGCAAGCCGCATCTGAATGTGGGTCGGGCTTTATGCCCGACATAGCTCGCAGCCCCTAAGCTGGTTTCCGAATCATTTGTCGTCGAAACCTCGAGGCCGGCTTTCATGCCACGCCCAGGCGGAGGCGACAATCGGATCGATCGTGGGGTGTTTGATGTCCCAACCGAGCTCCTGTTTTGCTTTGGTCGAGTCCGCGTAAAGTTCGGGTGGATCCCCGGCGCGACGTTCGGCCATTTGGTAGGGGACCTTTTTACCTGAAACTTTTTCCACGGCATTGATGACATCCAAAACCGAAGTTGGGGTCCCGGTGCCAAGATTGTAGAATAGGCCGGTGCCAGGGGCTTCGAGTTGATCGAACACTGCAATGTGAGCCCGACTAAGGTCATCCACATGGACGTAATCGCGCAGACACGTGCCATCGGGAGTTGGATAATCGCTACCGAAGACCTTGAGGGCTGGACGGCGGCCGAGGGCGGCGTCGATCGCCAGGGGGATTAAATGGGACTCGGGATCATGGGCCTCGCCGATGGTGCCATCTTCCGCTGCTCCAGCGGCATTAAAATAGCGGAAGGCTGCGAAGCTGAGACCGTGGGCATGGGCCAGTGACTTGAGGACATTCTCGATATCGAGCTTGGTCTGGCCGTAAGGGTTGATGGGGGCCTGAGGCAGATCCTCCGTGATCGGCATGCTCTGGGGGATGCCAAATGTCGCGCAGGTCGACGAAAACACGAATTTCGTAACGCCCTCGGAGAGCATCGTTTCCAGCAGACGCAGGGTAGCCACGACATTATTGAAATAATATTTCAGGGGATCCGTGACCGATTCGCCCACGTAAGCAAAGGCCGCGAAGTGCATCACCAGTTCAATTTTCTCGTCGATGAGAATCTGGCCAACCAAATCGCTGTCGCCTAAATCACCTTCATAGAACGAGATACCTTTATCGAGCGCGGCACGGTGGCCGAATATCATGTTATCGAGCACCACCGGCCGATGATTGGCCGCGACCAATTGGCGCACGCAATGACTTCCGATATAACCAGCTCCACCTACAACAAGGACGTTCATATCGAGGCTTGTATTGCCATGAGGCCAACTATGGCTAGCCGTTTTTGTTCCGACATGTCATTTCAGCCCTCACGAATCGTTATCACTGGTATTGGTCTTACCTCGCCCAACGGGAATACGTTGGCGGAATTTCGCCAAAACCTGCTCAACGGAGTATCTGGCGTGCAACCATTCGAAGTGCGTTACATGGGCCAGTCCCTCGCCGGTATCTGCGACTTTGATCCGCTGAAGTATCAAAAACGCAAAGAAGTGCGCGTAGGCACGAGAGCCGCATCCATTTCTATTTATTGTGCCAATGAGGCGATTACTGATAGTGGAGTGGACTTTGATGCCATGGCCAAGGATCGCGTAGGGATCTATGTCGGCACCACCGAACACGGGAATGTCGAAACGGAGAACGAAATCTACGCCATTTCAAAATTCGACTACGATACTAAGTATTGGTCGCACTACCACAATCCCCGCACGGTTGCCAATAATCCGGCTGGGGAAGTCTCCCTCAATCTCGGTATCACCGGCCCGGCCTACGCCATTGGCGCCGCCTGTGCGGCCGGTAACTTAGGACTGATCCACGCCGCTCAGATGCTACGGCTCGGGGAAGTTGATTTTGCGATTTGCGGCGGCGTAAGCGAAAGTATCCGCACCTTTGGTATCTATGCGGGCTTCAAATCTCAGGGAGCCTTAGCAACCCATGAGGATCCGACTAAAGCGTCCCGACCTTTTGATCGAGACCGCAATGGTATCGTTATTGCCGAGGGTGGGGCGCTTTACACGTTGGAACGCTTGGAAGACGCCCAGAAGCGGGGCGCTAGGATTTACGGCGAAATCGCCGGTTACCGGGTCAACAGCGATGCCAGTGATTATGTGCTACCCAATCCCACCCGACAGGCCGAGTGCGTGCGCCAAGCGTTGAAGTCAGCCGGCATGGAGCCGTCCGACATCCACATCGTTAATGCCCATGCCACCGCCACTCCTCAAGGTGATATCCAGGAGTGTGGCGCTTTGCGCGAGGTGTTCGGCGAAGGGTGCCCTGATACTCACATCAACAATACTAAGAGCTTCATCGGTCACGCGATGGGAGCAGCCGGAGCCCTCGAACTGGCCGGCAACATCCCGTCCTTCGATGATCTGATCGTTCACCCGACCATCAATGTCGATAATCTTGATCCGGAGTGCGCGATTCCGGGTTTGGTGCTCAATAAACCGGTCAAAGCGAAGAAAGTTGATACAATTCTTAATAACTCGTTTGGCATGCTGGGAATAAATTCCACATTGATCGTGAATCGTTTTACCGCGTAGTCTTTTCCTTTCGCCCAATGACCAAAGAAGAAACCAAGCAAGCCGTGCTCGACATTATTGCAGATGTCGCTCCTGACGAAGATATTACCGATGTTAATCCCGAGATTCGCCTCCGCGATCAGCTCGAGCTCGATTCGATGGATTTTCTCGATATCGTGATGGAGTTGCGCAAGCGCCATAATATTGAAGTGCCTGAAGCCGAATATCCGGAGCTGGCCTCACTCGATAGCTGTGCGGAATACCTCACACCCAAGTTCGAGGCCTTGGGTAAATAAACGCTATCCGAGTTCATCCCTTTTCGGCCGGACCCACCTGAGTCCGTTTTTTTATGGGCAGGAGAAGGTAGAGACGATTCGTTTCCGGCTAAATCGTGTAGGGACCTCGACGAGTATAATGGATCATGCGGTTGGCTTCTTCGTCGCCCGGGAATGTTTCACTTACCGGATCAAAGGTGACTTTCCTACCTAACTTCCAGCTAGCAGCGGCCGCAAAGCTAGCCATGTGGCCATATCGTGCGACGGTCGAGTTGCAGACCGGCTTGGCCCGAGACTTGATACAATCGAGGAAGTTCCGGACGTGGTTGGCGGGGTCGGTTCCCGCGAGTTGATCGGGCAATTTGCCTGCGATAAATTCGGGATTACTACATTCGATTTTATCGTAATCACCGGCTTCGACCCAACCCTGCTCTCCTTCAAAGCGAACGGGGCAGGTGCCCAAGCCCTCGATCCAGTCGCCTTCATTTTTGAATCCAGAGAGGCGCATCACCAGTTTGAGACCATTCTCATAAGTGGCGTGGATGGTGGTGCCTTCCGCTTCATATTCGACCGGAGTGGTTCCGTCGGCGCCCGCCGCCCATTGACACAGATCGACGGTGTGGGCTCCCCATTCCGGCAGTCGATTGGCTGCATAGAGGCCTTTGTGATTACGCCAACCTCCCTCACAGTAAGATTTGTTGAAAGGCATCCAAGGAGCCGGCCCCAGCCACTTGTCCCAATTGATGTCGGAGGGATCCGGCTCTGGCTCGGCGGGGAGGGGCGGGAGATAATTTTTTAGTTCGAGAATACCGGCGTGCACCGTCGTGAGGGGACCCAGTTTACCGCTGCGGGCGAGATCGGCTGCGAGCCCGAAGTTGGGCACACTACGCCTTTGGGTTCCTGCTTGAAAGACCCGCTTGTGCTTCAAAACTTCCTGATCAAGTTCCCGGCATTCCTGGATATTCATAGCGCAGGGTTTTTCGCAGTAGATGTCCTTTCCGGATCGGGCGGCGTAGATGGAAGCGGTGGTATGCCAGCGATCACCGGTGGCAATCACCACGGCATCGATATCATCCCGGCTCAGAATATCACCCATATCACCATAGGAAGCGCAGTCCCTGTTTTGATAGGCGCGATCAACGGTATTTTTGACGTGCTTCCGTCGATCCCGCTGAGGATCGGCAATACCTACAAATTGACAGTCCGATTGGGCCAGAAAGCGACTGAGGACCTTGCGCCCCCGAGGGCCGAGACCGATTCCGCCCAGCACGATGCGGTCGGATGGCGCCGTGGTGTTTCCCAAACCCAGAACCGAGGAGGGCACAATTAATGGAAAGGTGGCGGCCAGCGCGGATTTTTTTAGGAAACTCCGACGAGTAGACATTTCAGAAGTGTGGGGATTTTTCATTTGGGCTATGATCGAAGATAAACGAGAATAGGGGTAGGAACGGAGGCAATCTTGCGACACCGCACGGGTAAGTCTGTCAGTAAACGGGGTGGAGGAGCGCTTAACGAGTCCGTAGTCGCGCTTCGGCATGGTATTTGATCTGCATTATCCACTATTTCAGGTGCTCTCACTCATGCTTTGACGGCGATAATTGATGCCCCCGTCTCATTATCGAAACAGGCGCTGGTGAATCTCAAAATACCTGCTTTTTGCTTGAGTTGGAATTGCTCATCCCGGCTGATCTAGGTTCACCGGTGGTAAAACCATCGCTGCTCTCTTCGCTTTGAACAAATCATCTCATTACGACACCGTCATCATTGGAGCCGGCATGTCCGGCTTGGCGGCCGGCATCCGACTCGCCCACTTTGGTAAAAAGGTGTGCATCTTCGAACGCCACAACGCGGCTGGAGGATTGAATAGTTTCTATAGCCAACAGGGCCGGAAGTTTGACGTGGGGCTCCATGCCCTGACCAATTTTGTGCGACCCGGCGTCAAGGGGACCCCCTTGACCAAATTGCTGCGGCAGCTGCGCATCAGTCGGGATGAGTTTCAGTTGAGTGAACAGAAGCGGTCGCGCGTCTGC
The DNA here is from genome assembly GCA_913058185.1 of uncultured Verrucomicrobiota bacterium. Taxonomy (GTDB): domain Bacteria; phylum Verrucomicrobiota; class Verrucomicrobiia; order Opitutales; family Opitutaceae; genus Actomonas. Next base: position 3,428 of record CAJXQX010000110.1, on the reverse strand, counting down.
TTTGGACCGAACGGCGAGACGTCGCTTAACTTCACCAACGATTTCGAGGTTTTTGAATCCGAAGTGGCGCGCGTATTTCCAAATCAGATCGATGGTTTCCGTAAACTGGTCGCGAAGGTTCGCGAATACGATGACGTGAGTCTTGATGCGAAACCGATTTCCGCCCGACAGGTCGTGCGCGAGTTCGTAAGCGATGCGTTGTTGGAGGATATGATCTTCTGTCCGGTGATGTATTACGGTAGTGCCCAAGAGCGGGACATGGAGTTCGGGCAATTCGTGATCATGTTCAAGGCGCTCTTGCTCGAGGGCTTTGCGCGACCATTTGACGGAGTTCGGGTCATTCTGCGGGTGCTGACCGACAAGTATCGTGCGGCCGGCGGGGAGCGTCGCATGAAGTGCGGCGTGCGGCGAATCATTCCAAATGGAGATCGAGCCAGTGCAGTGGAACTCGATGATGGCCAGACCATCACGGCCGATCACGTTATCTCGTCTATCGGTGGTCCGGAAACCGAGCGTTTATGGACTCAGCCTACGAAAAAAACGGTCTCACCGGTGGGAGCGCTATCGTTCGTAGAAACGATCACCGTCCTCGATCAACAACCGGCCGCGCTGGGGTGGGGCGACGACACGATCATCTTTTTCAATGACTCCGAGCGTTTCGACTACGTTGCCGCGCAGGATCAGGTGGATCCGCGGAGTGGGGTGATCTGTTTCCCCAACAACTTTGCTTATGCCGATGGGCAAACCCTCGAAGAAGGCGTGTTTCGTTGCACGTGCCTGGCCAACTACGGGGCATGGAAGGGTTTGCCGGAAACTGACTATTTGGCGGCCAAAGCCGAGTGGTATGGTCGGATCCAAGCCAGTGCCCTGCGATTTCTTCCTGCCGTTGATCCCACGGCCCTAAGAAAGGCTACCATCGGCACGGATATGTTTACGCCCCGCACCGTGGAGAAGTTTACCGGGCATCTCGGTGGTGCGATTTACGGATCACCCCTCAAGCATCGCCAAGGTAGAACGTCGCTCGAGAATGTCTATATTTGTGGGACAGATCAGGGGTTCCTTGGCATCATCGGTGCCATGCTCAGTGGTATCTCGATGGCAAACTATCATATTCTGCGAGGCTCCTGACGCTCTAACTGAAAACCGGGGTTGCGCTGGGTTGGCTGCACTCTTCACTAAAATGTTTCATGGCTTACGACTGGTTAAAAGGTGTCGACGACGAGTATGATGTAATCGTCATTGGAAGTGGTTTGGGTGGTCTCACCGGAGCCAACTACCTCGCGAAAGCAGGTCACAAGGTGCTCTTGCTGGAGCATCATTATCAATTTGGTGGACTGGCGACCTGGTTTACCCGCAAAGGAGGTCACATCTTTGATATATCTCTACATGGATTTCCGGTGGGGATGAAGAAGTCCTGCCGTAAATATTGGAGCCAAGAGATCGCAGATTCGATCGTGCGCCTTAAGGACATCCGATTTGTGAATCCCCAGATGAATGTCTGGACCGATTTCACTCGGGAAGACTACACGCGCGTATTGGTCGAGGAATTTAAGGTGGAGCGTGAGACGGTGGAAGGGTTTTACGACCACCTGCGTTCGATGAACTTTTACGATAACAACCCGGAAACTACGGGTGAGATGTTTGATCGTTTTTTCCCGGGGCGCCCCGATGTGCATCGCTTGTTAATGGAGCCGATCACCTACGCCAACGGTTCGACGCCGGAAGATCCTGCGATCACCTTCGGTATTGTATTCTCCAACTTCATGGGATCGGGAGTCTATACCTTCCAAGGCGGGTCGGATATGTTGATCAAGAAGATGATCAACGAGCTGAAGGCGAATGGCGTGGAATGCCGTAAGCACGTGATGGTGGAAAAGATTCTCGTCGAAGAACGGAATGGTCGGAAAGTCGCCGCCGGGGTAATCGCTGGGAACGGTCGCACGATTCGCGCGAAGGCCGTTTTGTCCAACGCGAACATCAAAAACACGGTCTTCCGGTTGGCCGGAAAAGAAAACTTCGATCCGGCCTATGTGGCCGAGGCCGAGGCGGTGCGGATCAACACCAGCTCCTGCCAAGTTTACCTCGGAATCCGTAAGGGGGAAACGATTCAAAATATTGGAGACCTCGTCTTTACGTCTTCCGCACCGACCTACAGCAGCGACGAATTAGTCGACCTGAACACCACCAGTCGCACCTTTTCGGTTTATTATCCAGAAACTCGACCAGGAAAGGATCGCTACACCGTAGTCGCTTCGTTGAACGGTCGATATCCGGAATGGAATTCACTGTCAGAGGAAGATTATGCGAAGCACAAGGACCGGATGATCAACGAGGCTATCGACTCCTTGGAGAACTTCATTCCCGGCGTTCGAGAGAAAATCGACTGGATGGAAGCCGCCACCCCACGAACCGTTGAGCGTTATACCACGCACATGGCCGGGACCTCATTTGGGACCAAATTCGAGGGGTTAAAGGTTTCCATGGAGTTGTCCGATCAATTGCCCGGGCTCTATCACGCCGGGTCGGTGGGTATCATCATGTCTGGCTGGTTGGGCACGATTAATTATGGCGTGATTACTGCCAACAAGATCGACAAGGTCATCTATGCGCAAAAGAGCGCAGCATCTTCAGCAGCCGCTACCGAATAACTCATGTCGCAATCCATCACCGATCTTATCCCGCACCGGCCCCCGTTTCTCTTTGTCGATGAAGTGGTCGAACATGACGCCGAGTCATTGACCGCGCGTCGCACGTGGCGAGGTGACGAAGATTTTTACAGTGGGCATTACCCCGGGGCTCCGATCACTCCCGGGGTTCTGCTGTGCGAAGCCGTTTTCCAAGCGGGAGCGGCTTACCTTTCCCTGCAGGTCCAAGCGGCTGGAGCCGAGCCCGGCGAGGGTGTTCCATTGCTGGCGAAGATCGGCGAAGTCCGGTTTCGCAATCCCGTATTCCCCGGTGATGAGGTGCTGATTACCGTCAATCGTAAGGAAGCCATGGGAGGCTTCACGATGATGACGGGGAAAATCCAAAAGGCAGATGGCACTCGGGTGTTGTCCGTCTCTTATTCCGTGGCTTGGAAGGTCCCAGAATCGAAATAAATCATGAACGATTTTTTAAACCTATCCGGTAAAACGTTCGTCGTTGCGGGCGTAGCCAACCGCAAGAGTGTTGCGTGGTTTACCGCCAAAACGTTGGAAGAGCAGGGGGCCACCGTGGTCTTCAGTGTGCGGTCCGAAGCGCGAAAGGATTCTCTGGCTAAAATCCTAGGCGAGCGGCCGGTCTTCATCTGCGACGTCGAAGAAAAGGGCGCGGTAGAGCGACTAGCCGAAGAAGTTGCCGCTGCCGGATACGACCAAATCGATGGATTGTTACACTCTATCGCGTCTGTCTCTTATACACATCTGACGCTGCCGACGACTCCTTACGTG
>CAJXQX010000109.1 GCA_913058185.1 uncultured Verrucomicrobiota bacterium | reverse complement strand
ATCTACACGTAAGGAGTCGTCGGCAGCGTCAGATGTGTATAAGAGACAGTGCCCGAACTGAGCACGGTTAACGTGATCGATTACGCGATGATCCTTTTGTATTTCGCGATCATCATTTGGGTCGGTATTTACGCGGCGCGAAAGAACACGAGCACGGATGATTTTTTTAAGGCGGGTGGTCAGGTGCCCTGGTTCATGGCGGGAGTCTCCAACTGGGTGTCGGGTTTTTCGGCATTCATGTTCGTGGCGGCAGCGGGTTACACCTATAAGAACGGCACGAGTGCAGCACTGCTCTTCACGTCGGCGTTCTGGGCCTATCTGCTCGGCTACAAATACTTCGCCCCGATGTGGCGGCGGGCGCGCCTGCAAGCGCCGTTGGAGTTCATGACTCGGCGGTTTTCGGCCTCGACGACGTATTTTTTCACGGTTTGTTCGATCCCGATCCAAGTCGTGGGACTGGCGCAGGGGCTCTACATTCTGGCGATCTTTGTATCGGCCGCCGTGGGTTTGGACATCGAGACCTTCAACGTTTTCGGGCTTACCCTCTCGGGACTGCAGATGACCATGCTGGTAGTCGGCATCGTGATGATTGTTTACAGCGTCATCGGTGGGTTGTGGGGGGCGGTGCTTTCGGACGCGGTGCAGGGGGTGGTGATCTTGGTGGTATCGATTCTGATCCTACCGATCTCGTTGCACTATCTTGGTAGCGGCGGTGGCGAAGGCGGCGGGATGTTTGCGGGCTTTCATCGACTCATCGCGGACCTGCCGAGCGAGTATCTCTGGCCGCATGGCGATCCGACGAATCCGCTGTTTCTCGGGTCTTATATTTTCAGTATGATCCTCGGCTACAACGTCGCCTGGCATTTGGTACAGCGTTACAACAGCGTGCCCACCGAGCGGGATGCTAAGAAGATGGCTTTGTTATGCGCGTTCTTGTCTCTGTTCGGTCCGTTGCTGTGGATCCTGCCCGTGATGGCGTCGAAGTTGATCTTCCCGGAGATTAGTTTGCTTTGGCCTAATTTGGAGGCGCCGGAAGAGGCGTCGTTTGTGAGTCTCGCCATGCTGTTGTTGCCGCACGGCATGATCGGGTTTGTGGTCGCGGCGATTTTGTCGGCGACGCTTGGTCATGCCAATGACGCGTTCAACTGGTTGTCCGCGGCGATGACGAAGGATGTTTACGTGCCGATGCGAAAGAAGTTTGGGCTGAGCGAACCGAGTGATCATCATCAGATGCGGTCGGCGCAGGTCTTCATGCTGATTGTTGGCGTGATGGGCGTCGGGTTTGCGTTCTTCATCGCGAAGTTGGGTGGGGCGTTTGAATTTAACCTCAAGTATTTCTCGATGGTGATGCCCTCGATGCTGATGCCGGTAATGCTGGGCATCATCTATCGCAAAACCCCGTGGTGGTCGGGCATGGCCTGTTTGATCGCGGGTGTGGTCACGACGTTCACGCTCTTCGGCTTGGATCTATTTCCGAACGACGTTTACCCGCGCAACGTGATCGGCACGGCAATTTCGACGACCTTGGTATTCGTGATCTCGGCGTTCTTCTATCGGGCTGATGACCCTCGGAGTGCGGAGGCGATCAAACTCGATCGCGATCTGCGCACACCGGTTGAAGAAGAGCCCGGTCAAACCGATCCCGCCGCAATGCAGGTCTACGGAATGGTGGGCAACGTCTGCTTCGTGCTGGCAGTGGTCTTAGTGGGATGCACCTTGCTGCCCGCAACGGACGTGGCCCCGGCATCGATCAATGCGATCGGTGCGGTGATACTGGTGATCCTCGGCTGGGCGCTGCGCCGGTTGGCGAAGGTGAAAGTGGTGTGAGCTGTGAGGCAATAGCGGGCGTGGACGAGCCACGCCCCTACGGGTCCTGAGTAGGGGAGCGCCTTGTGCGCGCCCGCGTTGGCCAGTTTTGGGTGGGGGACCGACTTACCTACCCGCGTTTGAAGTAGTAGAAGCGTTGTTCGCGGCGGGCGAAGTGAGAGAGGCTGTCGTGGATAGCACTTTCTGCGAAGGTTTCGACTGAGTCGGTCTTCGTTGCGGGGTCGTAGGCGTCGAGCGTGAGGCCGGCGGAGCGGTGAGGTTGATTTACCTGTAGGTGGATTTCGAAAAAATTGAGGTATTCTCCGGCGGCGTCGCGGATGCCGAGCTGGCGCTGATTCGGATCCATGTAAATCCATTGACCGAGGGCTTTGTCATAGATCTCGGCGATGGTGTGCCCTCCGACGAGCATGAGCTCAAAATCTTTACCGGGCTCCCCCGGGGTGGCGTTGAAATAGGTGTTTCGCATGCGCACCAGGCGGCAAGGAATGTCCAGCGCGTTGAGAGCGAGACTCATGATCTCGACCATGTTGGCGCACCAACATTCGTCCTGCCCGGCGAGGAGGCGTTCGTATTGACGAAAGGGATGCAGACCATCCATCGCGTCGGAGGGCGTGCCACGACGCGGTTCGAATTCCTCGATCAGGCGACGGGTGATTGCTCGGGCTTGCTGGTAGGGGGTGGCATCACTGGCGGCTAGGTTACCCCAACGTTCGCGGGCGTACTCGCGGTCCGCCTTTGTCGGGTTGTCCATGATCCAATCGTCGACGAAGGAGTAGGCCAGCTGGAGGTTCGTGTCCCGCACCCCGACACGGGAGAACATGGTGCGACCGGCGGCGGCATCTTGCGCGTTTGAGTTGTATTGTAGGTTGAGGAAATAGGGGGATGTTTTTTTGCCGGTGGCCGTCAGTCCGCGAATGTCCACGCGCTGCTTTTGCGCGACCAGGCTGACCTCTTTGGTGAATCGAATGGTGAAGGAGCGACCAGTGGTGGTGACCTCCGCTGGTCCGTCGGCCTCGAGGGTGAGTTTGCTGAGGGGGAAGTCCGATCCGGCTAAGGTAAAACGCAGTCCGACTCCGCTCGACAGCCGCTCGATACTCTCGATCGAGAGGGTCTCGGCGGTGGGATAGAGTTTCCAGTATTCGTGGTTACTGGCGACGGGGATTTGGGTGCCCGCGGGCAGGCCAATAGTCTGCAACGAGACATCGGGCATAGCCTCGGTGGGGGTGAACGCGGCCAGCTCCGCTGCGGGCGAACGGGTCGCGAACAACAGGGGGCTCGCGGCGAGGAACTTCACCATATCGCGGCGGGAGAGAGAAAGGGATGGGTTCATGGAGAGGTGGGGCGACCGCCGTCGTTCCGCGGAGCGAAACTATGGCGAGATAAAGAGGTTGTTTTTTTACAGGATCCGCCTTCGTCCCGCTTCGCGGGACTTCGGCGGACATGGTGAAAGGTAGCTTGAAGCTCGGGGTCAGCGACCCCGGCTACATCAATTACTGATACGAAATGGGTTCTTTAGGCTGATAGTTTGGTGAAGCGTTGGGCGACGGTGCGGATGGCGAGGGCAACTTTGTCGATGTAGGATTCGTTCATGGCTTCGTTGAAGGGGAGGTGGACGCATTCGTGGAGAAAGCGTTCGGATTCGGGGCAGACCACCTTGGTGTAGTCCATGGTGGTGAGGCCGAAGTCACGCACGGGCCAGGTGTCGGCGAAGAAGTTGTGGTTTTGGAAGAGGTCGTAGCAGTAGACGGGATCGGGCAGATAACCATCGGCACGCATGCCTTCGGCTCGGAGGGCGGTGGTGAATTCATCGCGCGTGCAAGTCAGGGCGGCGAGGTCCAAGCGGAAGATGTAGTTGTAGAACGTATGGGTGTCCTCCGGTCGGATCTCGGGGGGCAGAATGCCGGGGAGATCGGTGATCGCCGCGGTCAGACGCAGGCCCATGCGGGTGCGGGGGTTGACGATGGTGTCGTGTTTGCCGAGTTGGGCGGTGCAGATGGCAGAGAGCGGTTCACTCATCCGGTAGTTGTAGGCGAGTTCGTCGGGATTCCGGATCCCAGTCACGCGGTTGTAGCACTTGTCTCCCCATTTCGCGAGGTGGGCGCCAATTTGGTCGTGGTTGGTGCCCACCATACCACCGTCGCCGCAGGACAGGTGCTTATAGTCATTGAAGGAATAGCAGCCCAGGTCGCCGATCAGGCCCACGATTTGATCCCCGTAGCGGGCGCCCCAGGCCTGGGCGCAGTCTTCGACGACAATGAGGTCGTGCTCCTGACCGATCGCCATCATCGCGTCCATGTCGCAGGGGTTACCGCACAGGTGCACGGCGAGGATACCGCGGGTCTTGGGCGTGATCGCGTCGCGAATGGATGTGGGATCCGCGTTGTAAGTGCGGGGATCGATATCGACGAAAACCGGGACGAGCAGTTGGTGCAGAATTCCGAGAACCGACCCCATGTCGGTGATGGCGGGCACGAGGATCTCGTCACCGGGTTTGAATTTCATCGCAGCGAAGGCGAGATGCACGGACGAGGTGCCCGACGAACAGGGGAAGATATGTTTTAGCGGATAGTGCTCGCGGAAGGCGTCGTAGAGCGCGGCGGTCTGCGGACCTTTCCAATAAAAAAGGGACTGCTGCTGCATCGCGGCGGTGAGACGCTCGACTTCCGCGGTGCCCCAGCGTTGGGGGAGCGGGAAAGGTTCGTCGACGATGGGGGAGGTGGGTGCGGTGCTCATGACTTAAAAGGATCGGAATGATTCCGAGTATTGAACTTCGGATGATGGAGCGAGGCGGAACCCGAGCGAGGGGAAAGTAACCGACAGGTTACCCTTGCGGGTTAGGTGTTTTTGGGACCTACTACTTCTGAGACGCACGCTGCTTTCGTGTGCTGGTTATCCACTGAAATTTCATGCCTCCAGGAGGCTTTAAACTCCCACCGATCATGCCCCAATTTTACTCACGTCGTTCGATTCTAAAAATGCTGGGGGCCACTCCCTTGGTCGCGGCAGCGGGGAGCGCACTCGCAGCGCAGAGTTCATCGTGGTGGGGGAAGTCCATCCGGAGTGGAGCAGGTCCTAAGTTGTTTTTCTCGGCGGCGGATTTGCCGGGGATCCGTCAGCGTTGGTCCGACGATCCGCGATTCGCTTCTTTACGCGAAGGCATGATGAACCGGGATCGGGTTGAGCTACGAAAGTTTCTGCGTGAGGACATCAAATACAACGACCCCCTCCATGACATCCGCACGGCGGGAGAGCGGGCGCAGGAGTTGGCGTTCGTTTATCTGATGGAAGAGGACGAAGACGCCGCGGAATTGGCGATCGAGGCGGTTCGCACGATCATGAAGTTTCCGGTCTGGGATTTCTTTTTAGAAGGAGGCGTGAAAGTAGTGGGTGTGCAGCGCGCGCCGAGCACGACCATCGCCGTGTCCTGTGTGGTGGATTGGCTGGGAGATAAGATCACCAACGAGGAGCGCCAGTTGTGGTTGAAAACCATGGCGGAGCAGGGGTGCGAACCGTGTTACACGGGGATGCACAATATCCGTTATCCGCGCGAAACCCTCGGATGGTCGTTCAACGAAGATACCATCATCGGCAAATCTCGGTCTGAGTTTCCCAATGAAATGGCTCGCCGTCCGGAGCTCACCCAGGAAACGAATTTGCGGGCAGCACCCTCGGGGGCGATGGCGATTGGCGCCGCGGCGATCGGCTTGTATGGCGATGACAAATCGCAGCTCGATCGGTGGCTGGAGATGACGGTTTCGCACTTCAAAGGATTAGAAGAGATTTACCTACCCGATGGCGGTTACGGTGAAGGGGTGAGCTACGGTAATTACACTTCGGAGAGTATTATGATGGGGCTCATCGCGCTCAATCATAGCGGGGTGCTGGAGCTGGAACTGGATATCAACTGGCAAGGCAACGTGGACTTCATGCTGCAGCTCGCGATGCCGACGGCGGGGAACCCGTTTGAAGTCGTGAACATCAGCGACAACGGACGTTATCGTCACACGCTGCAGGACAACCATATGCAAGGACGACCGGAGATGCGGACTGCGCTGCCGTATTGGGTCGCGCGAAAATATCGCGATGGTCAGGCCCAGTGGTTTGGCGAAAATCTGGGAGGGTGGGAAAGTATATGGTCGCTCGCATTCCGCGATGAATCGGTGAAGCCCGTGGCCCCGAAGTCGGGCGCCCAGTCTTGGGTATCAGATGTGGAGTGGCCCGTCGCACGAACCGGATTTACACCGGATGATCTGCTGGTGTGTTTACGCAGTGGGGCGGGCTATAATCACGAACACGCGGATCGAAACAGTCTGATTGTGAAATGTTATGGGGAAGCGTTGATCGTTGATCCCATGCGTCCGCCCTATGATTTCCGGGACTCTTCTTGGGCCCTCCGAGAGACGGGAGGGCACAGTGCCGTGCTCGTTGATGGTCAGGGGCATTTTTATAATAACGGAGTCGAAGGCACAAACTCGACGCACGCGCAGGCCCGCTTGTTAGCGACGAAAGCCACCCCAGATTATTCCTACTGGGTGAGTGATGCGACCCAGGCTTATCGTCTCGCGAACTATGAAATCCGAAGTGTGGTGCGCGCGACCGTGGTTTGTTTCGATCTACCCGCGGTGATTGTGGTCGATCGGGTTTCGAAATGGAAAGAGGCCTCCACCGTCGAGGCGCGGTTCTTTGCGGATAATTGGGAGGACAAGGGGAAGATCACGACGTCCGATGATGGATTCCGAATCGAGCGTCCGGGAGCATGGGCCGACGGGAAGTTTTTCGCCCGCAACGCAATGGCGGTGTCTGCGGATCATTTGCCAATTCCGAAAGAACGCGCGGTGCAGCATCCCTTTGCGGTCGCCAAAACGGAGCCGACTATGGCCACAACTTTGGTCTCGGCAATTGGTCTCGGAAAGTCGGGCGACCAAGCGGTCGCAGTGGATTTTGTGACCCGTGGAGATGTGATCGAAGTTACGTTGAGTCGAGGAGGCCGTCGCGCGGTGTGTCGGATCAACGACGCGGAGATGGTGCCGACCCTCGACGTGCAGGTCTGATCATTTGATAGAAACGAATACAGCTATGGAAACGACACGACGAGGACTCTTTAAACTCTTGGGCGGTGGCTCGATGTTGGCGTCGATGGCCGGCGCGGCTAACCTGCGAACCGGTCCGGGGCCGCGGTTGTTTTTCGGGGCGGAGGAGTTGCCGCGACTCAGGAAGCTGTTCGCCGAAGATGAGCGGTTTGCTCCGCTCCGGCATGAGTTGATTGGTCGGGACCGTGAGGCGGAGCGGGCGTTTTTGCGCGGCGACATTAACTTCAATGATCAGCTAAAGAATCTGATGCGCGTGGGCAGCAGTGCAGAGGAGATGGCGTGGGTGTATCTGATGACGGGAGACAGCGATGCTGCGGATCTCGCGATCGAATGCGCCCGCACCATGATGAAGTTTCCATTGTGGGATTTCTTCGCCGACGAGCATCGCCGTGCGGTCGGGGTGCAGCGTGCGCCCAGTAGTGCGATTTCGATGGCGTGCGCAATCGATTGGCTGGGAGATAAGGTTGCGGATGATGAGCGAGCCGCGTGGCTGGTGGCGATCGCAGAGCGTGGTTGTGAGCCCTGTTATCGGGGATTGGATAGTATTCGAAATCCGCGGAAGAATTTGGGATGGGATTTTAATCCGGACAGCGATATTTACGCGGAGAGAAAGTTCTTTCCGACCGACCTAGCGCGTCGGGCTGAGATCACGCAGGATACCAACCTCCGGGCGGCGCCAGCCGGAGGGCTGGCGGTGGGAGCTGCGGTGATCGCGCTCTATGGTGGCCCGAAAGCGGACTTGGAGCGTTGGTTGGAACTGGCCGTGCATAGCCTAAAGGCGTTTGAACGCATCTACCTGCCGGACGGTTCTTACGGCGAAGGCATTCACTACGCCAATTACACTTCGGAGAGTGTTTTGGTGGGAGTCGAAGCGTTGCGAAAAAGCGGATTGATGCCGATCGACGTGAACGTCGATTGGGTCGGTCACATGCAGTTCATGCTCAACATGAGCATGGCGACGGCGGAGAACCCGTATGAAGTCGTGAACATCGGCGACAATGGCCAGCGTCGGGATCCAGAGAAATTTCAGCACCCCAACGGTAAACCGGAAACACGAACGGCGGTGCCGTATTGGGTGGCGAGGGAATTCCGGGATGGGTCGGCGCAGTGGTTCGCGAAAAACCTCGGGGCATCGCACGACATTTGGGCGCTGATTTTCTGCGATGATTCGGTGTCAGAAATTGAGCCGAAGTCCGGGGCACAAACGTGGTTTCCGGAGGTGGATTGGGTGGTGGCTCGCACGGGTTTTACCGCCGATGATCTGGTGGTGAGCCTGCGCAGCGGCAATGGCTACAATCATGAGCACGCCGACCGGAACAGTATCATCGTAAAATGTTTTGGGGAGCAGCTGATCGTCGACCCACTCCGACCGCCTTATTGGTTCCGAGATCCCGCGTGGATACTACGTGAAACGGCAGGTCACAGTGCGGTGCTCATCGGCGGCAAAGGACAGTTTCACAACAACGGGGTCGAAGGCACCAACGCGACGCGCGCGCAGGCCCGATTGCGGGACAAAGGCGAGGGCGCGGGGTATTCGTATTCGATCAGCGACGCGACGCAAGCTTACCGGATTGAGGACTATCACACGCGCAAGGTGATCCGCGCGACGGTAGTGCTGTTTGATATCCCGGCGGTTATCGTCGTGGATTGCGTATCGCGCTGGATTACGCCGGCTGAAGTTGAGGCACGTTTCTTTGGCGACAATTTTGATGGGGCCTGTGAAATGGCGGCGAGTGATTCGGGATTCACGATTAAGCGACCGGGGGCCAAGGCTGACGCCCGCGTATTTTCCCGCGATGCCATCAAAGTGGAAACGGCATTGCTGCCGATTCCGGAAGAGCGGGCGGTGAAGAATCCGTTCGTGGCGGTGAAACTCAAACCAACCATGGCTACGACGTTGGTTTCGGTTGTCGGGTTGGGGCGTGCTTCGGACGACTCCCCGCACGTGAGTTTTGAGTCCAATGAATCACAGATCAAAGTCTCGATCCGCCATCGCGGAAAAGCGGCGACTTGCTGGATCGAGGATCAGCCCGAGGTGCCGGGAATCAAGGTGCAGCTCGGATGATACGCACATTTTCTAGTCTCGGTTGCGAGGAGCTTGAACTGAGTGAAGTGCTGGCGTTGGCATCCTCACATGGGATCTCGGCGGTGGAGCTCAGGGCACTGGGAGGAACCATTGATCTAGCGGATTACTTTACGCGAAATTTTGGAGCCCCCGCGCGATTGGCGGACGTGGTGGCTGCATCGGGAATTGCGGTGGTGGGGCTGGATGCGTCCTGTCGGCTGATAGCTGATGACCGCGAAGGTGAGACGGAGCTATTGGCTCTCGCTCCCTGGGCGGAGGCGTTGGGCGGAATTCCTATTCGCGTGTTCGATGGGGGCGAGATGCTCAGCAATGCGGAGATCGAGTTGGGACTACGGCGTTGGAATTGGTGGCTGAAGCAACGGAAGCAGAACGGTTGGGGCTGTGGCCTCATGATTGAGACGCACGATACGCTCGTCACAGCGGAAGCAGTAACCCGCTTCAATGCTCGGGCGGATGCACCGGTGACGATCTTGTGGGACGCTTTTCACACCTGGAGTAAGGGCGGCGAATCGCCGGTGGAGACCTGGCAGGGAATCCGGGAGTTGGTGAGCCATATCCATGTGAAGGACGGAGTCGCGGGCGGCACCGAGGGGCGGGCGTTTACCCATACGTTGCCGGGAGCCGGAGACTTTCCCATGGCGGCGTTGCGAGAGTGCTTGGAGGCAGATGGTTATGCCGGGCCGCTGAGTTTGGAGTGGGGTCGGAAATGGCATTCGTATTTGCCGCCGTTGGATGAGGCGCTGGGGGTGGCACGCGTGGCCAACTGGTGGTGATGCTTTTTGAACAGAAGGTCGCGAAGATAACAAAGCCGTCTGCCTGTTGATTCAGTGGCCGCAAAGAGTCGCAAAAATACCGTGCGGTGGAATCGGACGGGTGAGGTGCGTGTTTGGGGGGCTGAGCAGTTGTGATTTTTTGTGCCTTTTTGTGGCAAAAATTGGATCGTATGGTTGCTGAGACTGGGAGGCAGGGATTTCGATCCTCCTTCGTCCCGCGGGGCGGGACCATGGCGGATATGGAAAGAGAACGAGAACGAATAAAGAGAAAGAGCCGCTTCGCGGAAGGGAGAGCGTTGCTTGCTACAACCGGAACGTTGAGGATACTGCCCCAAATCGGTTATACCTCTGCTTCGAACTTCCCTCACATGAAACCATTTTTTCTTCTTTT
>CAJXQX010000108.1 GCA_913058185.1 uncultured Verrucomicrobiota bacterium | reverse complement strand
TTGTCGAACTGTCCTGCCGCTTTAAGCGCGTCGATCACCCGTCCGATGTTCCTGTCCATACTCGTCACCTGAGCCGCATAAACCTCCATCCGGCGCTGTTGCCATTCCTGATTCTCCGTCTCGTCCCACGCGGTGACTTCTTCATTCCGCGGCGAGAGTTCCCAGGTAGGATCCACCACCCCCAACTCCTTCATCCGGTTATGGCGTTGAGCCCGCAACGTGTCCCAGCCCATTTCATAGCGACCTTCATAGTGCGCTATATCTTCAGGTTTGGCGTGCAGGGGCCAATGAGCAGCATTGTAGGCCAGATAGAGGTAGAAAGGTTTTCCGGTATCCGCTTCCTCCAAAAACTTCAGCGCATAGTCCGTGATGGAATCCGTATAGTAGTAGTCGGGATTATCTCGCCACTCGTGTTCCATATTCCGGCCGTTAAGCTGCACCAGATTCGGGGCAAAAAAATCAGACGTCCCGTCGATCGTGCCGAAATACTGATCAAATCCGCGACGATGAGGTGTATGGGGTCCATCGATTTCTTCCTTGTTCGACAAATGCCACTTTCCCGATGCCAACGTCGTATAACCCACTGTATTCAATGCCTGCGGCAGTGTGATCGACTGCGGGTGTAATCCACCGGCCGAACTCCCACCCGCCGGCAACGCGGTCTTGGGATACAGTCCGGTCATCAAGCTGGCTCGAGTCGGCCAACACATGTTGTTCACGTAATAGTTGGTGAACCGCAGCCCCTTGCTTGCCAGTGCATCCAGATGGGGGGTCTCGATCTCACTGCCATAGCAGCCCACATCCGCGTAACCCATATCATCGGCGACAATGTGAACTATATTAGGCCGATCTCGGGCCGTAACCGAAAGCACCGTCGTGAGCGCAAATATCAGGATTAGTGGTTTCATGAATTGGAAGCAGTCGTGGGATTCGCCGTCTCATATACCTCGGATTTGGAGCCTGTTTTCTCCGTCGCAGCGCCTACGTCGTTCAGGAAGTCGACCATCAGTTGGTGAAGCTCCTTCGTTTTCCCCGGATGCGATTTCGAAAGATCATTCGCTTCCTCGAGGTCAGTCGACAAATCAAACAGCTCCAACCGATCCCGGTTCCACGTCTTCACCAATTTATAGTCACCCAGCAGCAGCGCCGTTTCCGGAGTACGCGCCACGGCTTGATGGAACAAGAGAAAAGGATTGGACCGGATCACACTGCCCTTCCCGCCATGGTGGATGACATCGGTCAGGCTGCCTCCATCCAAGGCCGCGGGGAGTTCCGCTTTGAATCCCGCTAACTCCGCTATGGTCGGGAAAAAATCGAGGCCCGTCACCGGAACCTCGCTGATCACATTCGGTTGCACCCCGGGCCCCTTCACCATAAATGGCACCCGAACTCCACCCTCATACACCGATCCTTTACCATCTCGCAGCGGTGAATTGCGGGACAACGTTTCTCCCTCTTGCCCCGGCATCGAATTCCGCCCGCCGTTATCAGACAGAAAGAACACATAGGTCGTGTCCGATAGTCCCAACGATTCAATGCGGTCGAGTATCATCCCGATACCAGTGTCCACATCGCTCGTCATCGCGGCAAACTCCGGCATGGTATGTTTCTTTCCTTTCTTCCACTCCTGCGTTTCAGCGAGGGTCTCCGATCGATAGAAAATATCCAAATGCACCGCGTAGTGTGAAACCTGCACAAAAAAGGGTTTCCCGGCCCGCTGCGCTGACTCCATGAATCTACCGGTTCGCTCCGTAATGCCATCAATCAACTTGGGGTCATCGGCCGCCGCCGGACCACCCGCGCCTTTACCTCCGCCGGTGCTATTATCGGTGTAACCATCGCTCACATCGTAACCCATTTCGGCGGGGGTCACGTCGTCGTAGCGCATGTCCCACTTACCAAAATGGGCGGTGTGGTAGTCCGGATTCGCCTGCTTCAGCATCTGCGGCAGGGTAAGTTGTTTTCGATAATTCGACGTCCAGTTCGCCTGATCTTTCTGATAAATGTGACGAGCTGGGGTCTGTCCGATCAAAAGACTGCGGCGAGTCGGACAACAATAAGGCGCTGGCGCATAACCGTGCGTAAACCGCATGCCCTCTCGCGCCAGCCGTTCGATCCGTGGCGTCCGATAATAGTCGCTGCGCGTCCGTTCGTCATTCGGATCAATTTGGAGTGACGTGCCTACCCAACTTTGATCGTCCGTCAGGATGACTACAAAATTAGGCGCCGACGGACTTGCGTGAACCCCTAGCGGGATAATCACGCTGAGGATGAGAAGGAGTAGTAGTTTCATATGGATTAAAAGGTGTGAATTCGGGTCAGTTTAACCAATCGGGCACCGAGTCATTCTCGCGCCACGCTTTGACGCGACGGTCCAATTTGTCCGGTTTCCATTCGGTGGTTCCGGCGGGAAGCGTATCGGTTTTGGGTAACCACTTTTGGTGTTCCGCAATTACGGTAGCGTAGGCGGCATCTCCAGCGAGGTTCGTGTGCTCACCGGGGTCGTTCCGATGGTTGTAAAGCTCTTCACTGCCATCCCGGTATCGGATGTATCTCCAGTCCTCACTGCGCACCGCGTGGTTGCGATAATACCACGTGCTGAGCACCGGTTTCGCCCACTCCGCATCCGGATTTTTGAGCAACGGTAAAAGACTCTGCCCTTCAAGTTTTGGCGCCGGCGGAAGTTCACACAAATCAACCAGCGTCGGATAAACATCCAGCAGACTGACCACACGACCGCTTTGACAGCCCCCGGATGATTGCCCGGGTGTTTTTACGAACAACGGAACTCGGGTCGATTCCTCCCAAAGGGACTGTTTCCGCCAGTGCCTCTTCTCCCCTAAATTTTGGCCATGATCTGACCACAGCACCACAATCGTATTCTCAGCATACTTACTGTCTTCGAGGGCGCGTAGCACTTTGCCCAGTTGGTCATCAACGAACGAAACACAGGCCAAGTAGCCGTAGACCATTTCCCGCCAATAATCGTCACTGAGATTCACCACGGCGTAATGATCGCCGGTCTTGATCGTGCCGTAGGCGATGGATTTCCCCATCAGCGGGATATCACTCATCTCGTCTTCCGGCACTTCCGGCACCACGATTTCATTCAAGTCGTAGAGATCAAAATATTCCTGGGGAGCGGTGTAAGGCACGTGCGGACGCACAAACCCTACCGCCAAGAAGAATGGTTTTTCGTGGTCCTGCTCAAGTTGATCCACCGCCCAATCCGCGATCAGTTCGTCGAACATCTTGCCGCCCGGCATATCCGTCCGATCCAAAGCCCCCCAGCACAGGGATTGGCCGCTATCAAAATCGTCACCGTAGTGATTGATGATCTGACTGCCTTCGTGCGGAAACGGGTAGAACTTGGTGCCACCGTAGCCACTGCCGCGTGCTCTTAGCTCCTTCGATATTTTGTAGTCAGGCGCGGTGGCATCCCAGAAATCGTCTGTCCGCTCCTTATAGTCGCTCACGCCGCTGTGAAACACCTTCCCCGCCGCCAGGGTCTTGTAGCCGTTGTCCTTAAAATACTGGGGCAACATTTTGTGGTCGCCCATGACTTCATCGTAGGACTTCCGCATGGCGGAGGTGGATCCATACCACCCCGTGCTGGCCGGATGTAGCCCACTGAGCAGGGCATTTCTCGAAGCGGTGCAAACCGCCTGCGAGCAATGCGCATTGGTGAATTGCATGCCTTGACCGGCTAGTCGATCTAGGTTCGGCGTGATCGCCTGCGGATGCCCACCCTGCGATCCTGTCCAGTCGTTCAGATCATCAATCGAAATGAACAATACATTGGGTGGTCGAGCAGCGAGAGGTTGGACCATCAGGCTCAGAAAGAGCATCATGGCTCCGGTAATACGGTGGACGCGGGGAAATCGTTTCATGACAGCAGGGGAGATTCGATTATTCGTGCAATAGAAACGCCTGTGCTTCCGGAAGGTCTTCATCGAGCCAACCGTAGAAAATCAGCATACCGTCCACAGGGTGCCCATTCGGACGCACCACGGGTTGCACATTATTAAAGCGCCAGCCCGCATATTTGGTCGGATCGGGAGAAAGGTCGCGGTGCTTGGTCCAGGTATCACCGTCATTGGATGACACCCACTCCTCCAACCGGCCTCCGCCGTGTTTGTCCATATACCCACCCTCCAAGTAGCCATCCCAGACCAGCACGTAGGCGTGCAGCGTGCCATCTGAATCACGCTGCAGGTAACCGCTGCTCCATTGATGGCTGGCGAAACAAATGCGGGTGTTTTTCCAAAGTCCGTTCTCGCGCCTCAGGTAGTAATAAGACGGCGACGCCAAATCATCGCCAGAGAGCACATGGAGGAAGATAGGTTCGCCCTCCGCATCCAATGCCATCGCCGGTGGCACGCCCGCACCCCGCCATGCCGTATCCCAAATCTGGGCATGATCCTTGGAATACTCTAAGTGAATCGGCGTTTCGAGTTCCTCTCCATCCGCGTTGAGCACGATACGTTCTTTCAAATCAACCTTCAGATACGATAGATTGTATTTCCACTCGTTGCTCACGGGCTGACCATAACGGGGATTAAACAAACGCAGCGGATCATTCGACTTCACATCGTCATAATCGGTGTAGCCGACATGCAGATACCGCCCGTCGCGGCTCATGACCTTGCCGTGGTAGGAGGACCACTCGGGAAAACTCAACAAATCGAGGTCCGTGAGATCATCCTTGGGACCTAGCCACGTCTCCCCGTTGTCGCGACTGATCTTATAGGTCCAGGAGCTGTTATGACCGGCAGTGCGGTAGTACAGCACCTCGCCGTCATCAAACGTGCGAAACACCGTCGGGTAAGAAATCCCGGGAGCGATATCCGGTCCTTTGCGCCAAGCGATGGTATCATCCTCAGGACTGACCGGGGATTTCGAAATCAGATACGTGCCGGGATCGCGGTGGCAGCCATACAACACGTGCAGGTGGTCCCGCTCGTCGGCCCAAATGATGGGCATGTCGTGATGGTCGTTGGTCCGCTCGTCCAGCTTAACCGAATCAGAGAAGGTGCGGGTCGCGGGATTATACGTGATCAGCATCGGGCGTGCGGCACCGTTGCCGTTTTTACTCGGTTCGGCATCCCCGTTGTAGACGATGTAAACGAGCTCATTGAGCAGGATAGCCTGAGGCCGTTGTCTCACATCGTAGAGCATGTTAAATTTACCGGTTTCGCCAAACGGCACCGCCGCGGGGGCGACGTCCTTCGCCAGCGTCGAAATCGACAACGCCATCATCAAGGCGCCATATATTGTGTTTTTCCAAGAAGGGTAACGAGGAGTCATGTCTTGAAAAAAGTAACCCACCCGCATTTCACGAGAGCGAAATCGCAAAAACGGTGATTCCCAGAGTTGCGCCATCTTGCGTAACCGTTCCATATTTCGCTTCTGCCGAAGCCCGGCCGTTTGCCCCATACCCCGTCCCATGTCCTTCCCCAGTCGCTCGATCCGAGTTCTCCTCACCCTCATCGCCAGCTCGTTCCTGCCCTCCATCGGTGGTGCCCAGTCGAAACCGACGGCGCCGTCCATCACGCACGAGAACGTGGCCTACGGCGACCACTCCAACCAGATCATGGATTTCTACGCCGCCGACGTTGAGGGTCCGGCCCCTGCGGTGATCTACATTCACGGCGGTGGTTTCCGAAACGGCTCGCACGACAAAATTTCCGCGCAGAAGGTGAAACGTTACCTCAACGCGGGCATTCACCATATTTCGGTTGAATACCGTTTTCTGAGCCACGCGCCCTTCCCTGCTCCTCATGAGGACGCCGTGCGCGCTCTCCAGTTCATTCGTAGCAAGGCCGAAGAATGGGGTATCGATAAAAACCGCATCGCCGCCTACGGCGGCTCCGCTGGCGCTCAACTTGTCGCCTACCTCGCCTGGAGCGAAGACTTCGCGAATCCTGACAGCGACGATCCCATCTCCCGCGAATCCACCCGTCTCAAGGCCGTCGCTCCGCTGGCCGGACAATCCACTCTCGATCTCGATTGGTGGGTCGAAAACATTCCCGGCTACGACAAACCTCACCGTAGTCCAGACGGTAGCACCGGATATGGCGATGTCCTCACCCGCGGCCTAGTCCACGAAATCTCGATCATCAATCATATCACTTCGGATGATCCTCCGACGTTTATGTCCTACGGGATGAAACCCGACGACCAGGTGCCCGAGGACAAGAAAAAGGCAGGTGGCTGGAAAATCCATCACGTCAATTTCGGTATCGCGATGGAAGAAAAACTCCGCCCCGCCGGCGTGGAGGTGGTCTTAAAATACCCAGAAATCAAACTGCCCATCGACAACGACGTAGACTTTCTGATCCACCACTTGACTCGATAATTTGAGCTCCACCGCTCATCACCGTTTAGGGCGACTTCCTTCTCAATCATGATTCAACGCGACTACATCATGAATCTGATCGAACAGCTAGGGCTTCTAGTGCGTCGCATCACCAATCGGGAAATAGTCGATGATGAACGCACGACTGAGATTGATAGATTCGTCGGCGAATGGATCGGGCTTCCGATCAGAACACTCCTAGCATTGCCACCGGCAGAAGTGCTCCGGCTGTTTGAAGAATCGGACCGATTGGTGGGCGCAAAATGCTTGATCATGGCTGAAGTGCTGAAGGCTGAAGGCCTCACGGCTGAAACCTCCGAGCAACGCGAAGCGTTTCTTGCGAAATCAGCATTTTTCTGCACGCACTACCCGACGGGAATCGATCCAGTGCTCGAGTCTCAACTCGAAGACATTCAGGCTGAGATCGAAACCGAACTTGGAGAAATCCCTCACCCATCCATTATACGACACACCGTTCCTGAAGCCCCCAGGCGAGTGGTTAAACAGCGCCAACGTTCTCGCGCTTGGCTTCGCATTGGCGGCGCGATCGCGTTGGGCTTGATAGTTCTGGCGGTATTGAATCCCACTAAACCCATTGAAGTCACCGACCTCAGTTGGGAGTCGCTCGACTCCTCCCTGGCTATCCAAGGCATGCTCCATAACCGAACCGCCCAATCACGGGACGTTACGATCGAGTTCACCGCCGATCGTCTGACCACCAATCAACTGGGACGTTCGCTCGATTCCGCGGGAAAAGTGGCGCAAACCTACACCATCGAATCGGACTCCCAAATACCCGTTCAGGCGACACTGCTGCTAACCGGGGGCGGCAACAAACAGGTGGTCGTAAGCTCCCTCATTCTGCGTATTGATGAGCGCAACTAGTCCTCAATAATGATAAATAGGCGACGATCTCGCAACCTACTTACCCATGTCTCGATACCATAATTTCATCCCATTCGCGTCGATCCTTCTCACTGCGACCGTCTCCATCGCGGCGGCCCAACAACCCAACATTGTCGTCCTCTTTGCCGATGATTTGGGCTACGGCGAACTGAGTTGTCAGGGTAATCCCGAGATCCCCACCCCCCATATCGATGCGATTGCCGCCAACGGCGTTCGCTTCACTTCCGGCTATGTGACCGGCCCCAACTGCAGTCCGTCGCGCGCCGGTTTTTTATCGGGACGCACGCCCACCCGCTTCGGCTACGAATTTAATCCCATCGGGCCCGTCAACGAACTCCCGGGCGTGGGCCTGCCCACCAGCGAGACGACCATTGCCGAGACTCTACATGACGCCGGCTACACGACCGGCTTAGTCGGCAAATGGCACCAAGGCGGCACCGCCGACTTTCATCCGTTTCGCCACGGTTTCGACGAGTTCTTCGGTTTCTCCCACGAAGGCCATTATTTCGTTCCGCCGCCCTATGACGGCGTCACCACGATGCTGCGACGTAAGCAACTTCCCGGCGGTACGGAAGGTCGTTGGATTGGCGAAAAGGGGCTCCATTACACCGATCATATGGGACGCGACGAACCCGACTACGACGCTAACAATCCCATCACTCGCGGAGGCCAGCCGGTCGTGGAAAATGCCTACCTCACGGATGCCCTGACCCGCGAGGCCGTCGACTTCATCGATCGCCACGATGACAAACCCTTCTTCCTCTTCCTTTCTTACAATGCCGTGCACAGCCCACTCCAAGGAGCTGATGCTTACATGGAGAAGTTCTCCCACATCGAGGATCTCCACCGCCGCATATTCGCCGCGATGTTGGCTAACCTTGATGACAGTGTCGGCGCCGTGATGTCGAAATTGCGCCAATCCGGCCTCGAAGAAAATACCATCGTATTTTTCCTCAGCGACAATGGCGGTCCCACCCGAGAACTCACGTCTTCGAACTTACCACTGAAAGGCAGTAAAGGTTCGATGTATGAAGGCGGTCTACGCGTGCCATTTATGATGCAATGGCCCGGCACGATACCAGCTGGTCAGACTTACCATAAAACAATCAGTTCATTGGATATTTATGCCACCGCCACCGCGAACAGTGGCACCTCCGCTCCCAAAAACATAGAAGGCGTTGATTTGGTGCCATACGTGACGGGTGCAAACGACGGCACGCCGCACAAAACGCTCTTCTGGCGCCAGGGAGGCAAGTCTGGGCTCCGCCACGGCGACTGGAAGCTCGTGCGTATGGGCGGCCGAAAAGCCCCCGGCAACGCGCCGTGGCAACTCTTCGACCTCTCCGCCGATCTTTCGGAAGAAACCAACTTGGCCAAAATCCACCCCGACCGACTCGCTGAATTGGTGGCTCGCTGGGAGTCCATGAATGCCGAAATGAGTGAACCCCTGTTTTGATCGATCTTTTTATGTCTTCTCATTCTCGCCCCTTACACCGCTCAATCACTGCTGATATGAAAATCCTGTCCACAATTCTCATCACGCTCCTTCTGAGTTTGAACGCCACGGCCAACCCAGTGGAAAAACGACCCGATATTGTCTTCATCGTCGTGGATGATTTGAACGATTGGATCGGAGCCCTCGGTGGCCATCCCGACGCTAAGTCGCCGAACATAGACCGGCTCGCTTCCAGGGGGATGTTGTTCAGTCAGGCTTATTGCAATTCACCCCAGTGCCGTCCTTCACGCACCAGTCTGAATCATGGTGTCTACCCGTTTCGCACCGGCACGTATTTTAACGCTAAGTCTCCGGACGAAACCAAGATCACCACACCGAGCCTGCAGCAGTTTTTTGCCTCCAGCGGCTATCGTGTCGCTAGTGGAGGTAAGGTCCATCACAGTGGCCCGGGCAGCGACGGCGATGTGCTTCTAAAGCGGCCCGGCGACCCAAAACCACCCCCTTCCAAGGATAAATTCAACGCGCTGAATCCTCCCAACGATGGCTTCGCTCTCGATGCCCCGGACAAGGCTATGGGGGATTACAAGGTCGCGTCATGGGCGATCGACCAATGGGAGACGCCGAGCGATCAACCGTTGTTCATGTCCGTGGGATTCTTCCGTCCCCATCGCCCTCTTCAGGTGCCGGCCCCCTACTTCGAGGAATTTCCCCTTGAGGCGATCAAGCGGCCCGCCGAACCGGCTGGCGACGATTGGGACGACATGCCCGAGTTCGCGCGCCGACTCGCGCGCACGC
Source organism: uncultured Verrucomicrobiota bacterium (assembly GCA_913058185.1). Classification (GTDB taxonomy): domain Bacteria; phylum Verrucomicrobiota; class Verrucomicrobiia; order Opitutales; family Opitutaceae; genus Actomonas. Next base: position 927 of record CAJXQX010000108.1, on the reverse strand, counting down.
ATGCCCACAAGGACATGCACAACGGCCTCAGCGACCACGAACATATGCTCGAATACGATCAGTGGGACCCCACGATTCAAGCCTACCAGGCATCGATCGCGTTTGTAGATAAACAGATCGGCCGTTTCCTCGCCGTCTTGGATAAAAACCCACGGGGTCGCGAAACCGTCATCATGCTCGTCAGTGATCACGGCTGGCATCTCGGCGAGAAGAAACACTGGTGCAAAGGCGCAATCTGGGAACAGACCACGCATATCCCGTTCATCGTCTCCGCTCCCGGAGTCAAAGCCGGTTCCGTTTCCACTCAACCCGTCAGCTTGATCGATGTTTACCCTTCGCTCGCGGATCTCGCCGGACTCCCCTTGCCCGCTCATCTCGACGGCATGTCAATTAAAGCTCAACTCGCCGACCCCACGCATCCGCGCGGCCCTGCCATCTCTTCTTACGGCGAGGGCAACACCGCTATTCGCACCGAACGCTGGCGTTACATCCGCTACGAGGACGGTTCCGAAGAACTCTACGACCATAGCGTCGATTCCGATGAATGGGTCAATTTGGCCAACGACCCCGCTCATACGAAGACCAAACAGAACTTGGCCAAGTTCATTCCTGAAAACCAACACCCCGGCCTCAAAGTCCAAGACTGGTATGACGAGTTTGGATACTAACGCGTGCTGACGCACGCGAAGTAGTAAGTAACAAGTATCAAGAGACAGACGCGCTCCGCACGAAAGTAACAAGAATACTGAACCGCTCCACCGTTCCAGAAATAAAATAGGCAGAATCGGATCGATTTGCGATATAGAGGCAAAAGACAATGGCCTTAAATCCCCTTTCTTTTCCTTTCTCAGTGTCCTCCGTGTCATTCTCTGTGGCCTCTGTGACCAATTCCAACACTGATTGGTGAACTCTTTCCCTATCCCGAAA
>CAJXQX010000107.1 GCA_913058185.1 uncultured Verrucomicrobiota bacterium | reverse complement strand
GAGATCAGCCTCGGTCTCGTGGGCTCGGAGATGTGTATAAGAGACAGGAGTAGGGTCACCCATTCTGGTTAGAAGCGACGAGAAAATGTAAATTATATGCGAAAATCCAAGCGCTCTTCCATTTCCTTCTTTTGATCTCTCGAGGGGCTTGAACTCAGCCGAGGAGCTTCTCGATGGCTTGAGTGAACTGGTCGTCGATGGTCGCTTCACTGAAGGCTACGACCGTTTCGTATCCGCCGGCGGGGTATTCCGCGACGGTGGGGATATACCAAGGACCTCCGTCACCGTAGGCGGCTACCGCGACGCGGTGGTCGGGACGCATGGATTGGGCGCGAAGTTGATACTCCACGAAGAGTTCACCGGGGAGATGGAGCAGGGATAGGCCATTCAGGCGAAGGCAATTAAGCTCAAGCGGTGCGTCGCGTTGGGTGCGGCGCTGCCAACTTGACCAGTAGGCCTGCAGAATCTGGCCGACCCTTGGAGCATCTGAGCCGCCAACCGTTGCACCCAATGTATCGATGGAGGGAGTGGGACGAGACCGAGGTGAAACTTGGGCACGGCGCCACTCCAGCGATTGGATGGGCTCGGGCTGGAGCAGCGATTCGGAGGCGAGGATGGCGTCATACATCCGTTGCGTGAGCTTCTGCCGAGCATTTGGTGAGCCGTCGTTATATTTGCCGGCGGCGACGTTACCGGCACAGCCCGTGAAATAGAGATAGGTGCAATCGGGTTCTTCCTGCTGACGTTGCTTACGGGCTAGGCCGCAGAAGTCGCTGCTCACGCGACCGTCGCGGTAGTAACTCATGGGGTGAGTTGCGTAGTAGTGGCATGACACGATTTTCTGATCGCCCGAAAAATACGCGACGGATTGGAGCATTGGGTCAATGGTTCCGACGGGAAGGGCTATCAGCGCCGGGTCGACGCATGAGCTACCGCGCATCGTCTGCACATTGGCGTGTTCATCGCGGTCAACCCGGCGGTTTGACGCCACGTGCTGAACCTCGGCTTGGCCGTGTGCTATATGGGTGATGGGCTGCGGATGTCGGAGCGCTTCCCGAACGGCATCGGCTCCACGGCTCTGGCATGCGGCCAAAAACTCGGGATCGAAAACCGGCGGGAGTTCGGAATGCTGCGCGAGCAATGCCCGGGTTTCTTCACAGACGAAAGGAGCGTTGTGTTGGTGCACACAGTGCAGAGCGACCCGGTCCGACGTGGTGCGAGCGGCCGCAGCCAAAGTCGTGCGAAATTCGAGATGAGCGGAATTCATCAGTCCGGCCCAATCCAGCACGCACACCACAATGGGTTCTTCATCGCTTAACAAAATGTAGCCGATGCCCTCAAGCGCATCGTCAATCGCGATCGCTGGCGGCACCAATCCACCCAATAAGGTGTGGCCGAGAGGCGGGGTGACGTTGAAACGGAAAGGAGCGATGGAAAGCATGGGGCACGTGATGTGATCGAACGCGAATCAGCGTCACCCCGATTGAATCCATCATGCAAGGTTGGGTCGTAAAACTGTGCCGCGAAGGTCTCAGTGAAATTTCATAGAAACCCGCCGAAGATTTTTGCGAAAGACGCGAACGATCGCTTGTTAAACTGAGGCTCACGTTCAGGTTCTCTTGAACCGGCGTGAGCGCTTTCTCTCGGGCCGGTCTAAAAGCACACTATTTACCATGCGATTACCCCCGCTCGTTGGATGCACTGTGAGGTGTGTTACCGTTTCGATCCCCGGGTTGTCATAGGAAATCTGATACGAAAATATTCCACCCCTCATGCAGTCACTTGATTACGCCGTTCTCGTAGCCTACTTCATTCTAGTCACAGCCATCGGGTTGTATTGCTTCCGGAAGATAAAAGGTTCGGGAGACTTCTTCGTCGCGGGCGGTAAAATCCCTTGGTGGCTCGGCGGCGTCTCGCACCATGTTTCGGGCTATAGTGGCGTGGTGTTCGTCGGCTTGGCCGCTATCGCTTACGAAGACGGTTTTACGGTTTACGTGTGGTGGGCGTGTTCGGTGGCGATAGCATGTGCGTTGGGGGCGGCGTGGTTCGGTCCACGCTGGGCGCGGTTGCGCCTCACCCTCGGCATCGAATCACCGACGGAATATCTGTCGATGCGCTACAACCTCGCGACCCAACAGATCATGGCCTGGTGCGGCGTTTTATTGAAGTTGTTCGATGTGGGCGCGAAGTGGGCCTCGATTGGAATTCTACTTCATGGCTTCACGGGACTGCCGATAACCGTAGGGGTGCTCGTTTCGGGAGCTATCTCGCTGGCCTACATAACGGTGGGTGGATTGTGGGCAGATCTTTACAACGATTTCCTGCAGTTCTTCGTGCAGGTGGCTGCGGGTCTCGTGCTCTTCGTTGCGGTGGTCAGTCACATGGGCGGTATAAGTAGTATCAGTGGAATCTGGGCCCAACTTCCGGCCGGCAATAGCCAACTATTCAATGGTGAATACACGGCGCTGTTCGCGGTGGCGTTCATCATTGTAGCTTCGCTCTCATATAACGGTGGCACGTGGAATCTGGCGGCACGCTACATCGGAGCCCCGTCGGCTAAAAGCGCCCGGAAAACGGCCATACTCTCCGGCGCACTTTATCTTATTTGGCCTTTGTTTCTGTTCTTCCCGATGTGGGCCGCGCCGATCCTATTACCTGACTTGGCTGACACCTCGCAGTCCTATGTAATGCTGGCCCGGGAATTCCTTCCGGCTGGATTGGTTGGACTCGTGTTGGCGGCGATGTTTGCCGCCACGACTTCGATGACGTCGTCGGACTCGAACACCATCTCGGCGGTGGTGACACGGGATATCTTACCGAACATGTCCGAGAAGTTTAGGAACCTGGATCAGAAGCAAGGATTGCGCATAGCGCGGCTAACGACCTTCACCTTCATGGCGATTACGCTCATGATCGGCATCGAGGCCGAACGATTTGGCGGCGTGCTTGGGCTCATTATTTCGTGGTTTGGTGCCTTGATCGGGCCGGTGTCGGTGCCGATGGTTCTGGGATTGTTGCCGATCTATCAACGGGCGGATGCCCGTGCTGCGATCACGTCGATTTTCGCCGGTTTTGCGGCATTCGTGTTCGTGACCTATGGTCTCGAAGCCGGTATCGACCTGAGGACCCTCGTGCCTGCTTCAACTTCGATTGCGGTGTTTAGTTTCATGACCTGGATTCGCCGCAATGAACCACTCTCTCAACCTATGGCCGATCTGATGCTAGGGTTATCCGGTAAATATGATAAGTAAGGTTCTACTCTAAAACCCCCGTTGGCGGAAAAGCTCTTTTCTGATATGCCCCCCATTAATTCCTCCCTCCTCACCAGACGAACCCTGCTTAAGCGAGGTGCGCTTGCGGCCAGCGCCGGTATGATCGGACAACTGAGTCCCTCCGCCTGGGCTCAATTTGTTGGCTCCAATGATCGTCTTCGGATTGGCATGATCGGTCTGGGCAGTAAAGGCGGCCAGCACGCCCGGACGATTGCGAAGATGGCGGGGGTGCAGATCACCGCGTTGTGCGATGTGGATCCGCAACATCTCGCGGCCGCGAAGGAGAAACTCGATGCACCCGCCGGTTCGGTTTACACCACGACTGATCTTCGGAAACTTATCGATCGGCCGGATGTTGATGCGGTGATTATTGCGACGTCCACCCATTGGCATGCGTTGGCCACCGTTTGGGCCTGTGAAGCCGGTAAGGATGTTTACGTCGAAAAACCGATCGGTCGCACGATCGCGGAAGGGCGTAAAGTGATGGAAGCGGCCACCCGCTATAACCGTATTGTGCAGACCGGGACGCAGCTCCGTTCCGATAGTGATACTGACGAGATCACCGACTACATCCGCTCCGGCAAGCTGGGGCGTATTCAGTGGATTCAAGGCGTGAGTTACAAGACACGGACTCCGTTGGTTCAGCAGACGCCCTGGTATCCCGATTGGTTGGATTACGATCTGTTTTGTGGCCCCACGCCGGTGGTTCCTTTGGAGCGGGATAAGCTCCACTATGATTGGCATTGGCGATGGAATACGGGCAACGGCGATCTCGTGAACATGGGTATCCACGCCATTGATCTGACGCGACGGTTCTTGGGTGATGAGACCATGCCCAAACGGATTATGAGTTTGGGGGGGCGCTATGCGGTAAATGACGTTGGTGACCAACCCAACACCCAGTTTACGGTGATGGACTTCGGAGACGTGCCCGTGTTCTACGAAAATCGTAATCTACCGATCAAACCCGGAGCGACTTACTCTGACCAATTTCGCGGCCAGCGGATCGGACTCGTGGTGCAATGCGAAGCGGGTTACTACGCTGGTTATATGGGGGGCAGTATCTTCGACAACGACGGCAATCGTTTACTCCGCAAAGCAGTCGACGTCGATACCGTCACGGCTCACTTGCAGAACTTCTTCGACTCGGTGCGCACGCGCCGGGCGCAGGACCTGGCCGCGCCACCGGAGATCGGTCACCATTCCGCCCAGTTCTGTCACTACGGCAACCTGTCGTATCGAGTGGGTCAGCAGGCATCCGCCGATCAAGTCGATGCTAGCGTGGCATCCATCAATGGAGCCGGAGAAGCACTGGGTCGAATGCGCACACATCTCGGACAGCATCAGGTGGACCTCGGTGCACAGCCCATGACACTGGGACCGTGGTTGGAACTCGATCCTCGCCGCGATGCGATCACCGGAATCGACGGCGGCAGCGAGGCCGAGCTCAACGAAGCCCGTTATTACCTCGATGAAGTTGAACGGCCAGGTTACCAGATCGGTTGAGGAGTGCATCAACTTGATGTCATGAGGCGCACACTTGTCGTATCGCTTCTGTTGAATTTGGTGCTCGTTTCGGGCGCTCAGAATAGGCCAGCGGCATTGCCGGATGATCTCGGGTATCGTGGGATCTGGTTTGAGCTTAATCAGAAATTTGAATACGGGGATAAATACTCGGGAGGGTTAGGCACCTACACGGCGAAACACCGACCATTGGCAATTCATGCGCCTGAGGTCGGCATGACGTTTTTTGTTTATGGCGGCACGACGACGGCAGCGGAGAAACATCTGCTATGCATGATCGGCGCCCATGATCATGGGAGTGATGAAGTGCTGCGTCCGACCGTTGTGCACGACAAGGAGGATGTGCTCGATCCGCACGACAATCCCAGCCTACTCATTGATGAGGCCGGACACCTCTGGGTGTTTGTCAGCGGTCGAGGCCAGCTGCGGCCCGGGTTCAAGTATCGGCAGCGTGCGACCCTACGATATTGGCGCATTCGAACGTGTTACCGAAGAGGAGATGACCTACCCGCAACCGTGGTTGCAGGACGACGGGAGTATGCTGCATTTCTTCACCAAATACACCGGCGTGCGGGAGCTCTATTTCGAAACCTCTTCCGATGGGGTGACTTGGAGTGAGGATGCGAAACTCGTAGGCATTCGGGAGATTGGGGATGAACGGGGAGGGCACTATCAAGTGAGTTCGAGCAACGGTCGAAAAGTGGGCACGTTTTTCAACCGTCATCCTGACGGAGTGGTGGATCGCCGCACCGATTTGTATTACGTGGAATCCGTCGATGCTGGTGCCACCTGGCAAACGGTGAGAGGTGAATCTCTATCAATTCCGTTGGTGGACGTAAATAGTCGCTCGCGAGTGAGGGACACCGCCAGGGCTAGTCGGAACGTCTACTTAAAAGACATGGTCTTCGATGAAGCGGGTAACCCGGTTTGTCTTTATGTAACCAGTGGTGGCCACGAGCCCGGACCGATCAATGCGCCCCGAGAGTTTCGCATCACTCGCTGGGATGGTGATGCCTGGCACACGAGCGTTGTTGCTTCCACCGGCCATAACTATGACATGGGCAGCCTCTACCTAGAAGGCGACGATTGGTCAGTGGTCGTGCCTACGGGTCGAGGACCTCAAACTCATGGCACGGGCGGTGAAATCGAGATCCATCAATCGGATAATCGCGGAGATAGCTGGCAGTTTGAGCGAGTGGTTACCCGTGGCAGTCCGCGTAATCATGGTTACGTGCGGCGGCCCGAAAACGCCGCTGACTCGTTTTGGTATTTTTGGGCCGACGGCAATCCCGACACGTTCGGCGTGTCTCGGCTATTTATTGGCGACTCGCAGGGGCACTACAAAATGCTGCCCTATGACATGAAGACAAATCGAGTGAAGCTAGGATTGGCTCAGTCCTCAAACTAGCCGGACCTCGCGCTCATATGCCGGTTTTAAAGCGAGGTGAGCCTCGAACGGTTCAGGGTCACAATAATAGGCGCTGCGGCTGCATTATCCCGCGATGAAGCGTTGGGTATTACTCGGGTTACTTTGGTTTGGGACTCATTCGAGTCTCCAGGCAAAATCCGAAACAGTTTATTACAACACCGAGGATGGTGCGCACATCGAAGCGACTTTATCCGGCGAGGGAACCCATGGGGTAGTGCTCGCACACGGCGGGCAGTTCACCAAGAGCAGTTGGAATAAGCAGGTGCGAATTCTGAACGACACGGGCTTTCGAACGTTGGCGATAAATTTTCGAGACCGAGGCCGATCCAAAGTCGGACCGGATAATCCGCGACCTGTTCGCGGAGCGGGTTTATGCCCGGTCGGGCTCACGCCGCATTATCAGGATGTGTTGGCGGCAGTTGCTTTCCTGCGCGAGCAGGGATGTAGCGAGATTTCGGTCATAGGCGGAAGCATTGGGGGCGGCGCAACTTCGGTGGCTGCCGCCATGGCGCCGAAGGGATTGATCGATCGAGTCGTTTTGCTTGCGGCTACCCCGATCAAAAAGATTCAAGCTGTGAAAGGATCTAAACGTTTCGTGACGACTGAAGGCGATAATCTTGCCGCCATTTCCGCTCAGTTTGAACAGGCGACGGAGCCCAAGAAATTGGTGGTGCTCGAGGGTAATGCCCACGCCCAACACATTTTCAAGACCGCTCAAGCCGAGCCGCTGATGGATGCCATCAGCGCTTTTCTGAGAGCGCCGATCTAAAACTAATTTATCGGTTCAGACGGCTTAGGTTAGGAAGGATGTTCCTCGGGTAGTTTTGCCCCTTCGCCGTCGGGCTGCCCGTCCCGGAAGGTGCCAAACCAACGATCGAGAGGCACCGTGCTTTCACCGTAGTTACATTCAAAATGACGGTGATGCAGATAGTGAAAATAGGACCCGGTCGGGACTTTTCCGTTGGCGATAGGGCCCTCGAACCCGTGATGACCATTAGCCGGACTGAGGGCGGCATGCTGGAGATTGAAGAGAAAGTGCAAGGGGTGGGAAGGGACCACCCAATGAATGAGCACCACGCTGAGATAGAGCGCTGTTTCAATTGGGTGCATGGCCATACCCGACCACGGATTCGGGTTGGTATTCTTGTGGTGTAAGTAGTGGACGTGCCGGTAGATCGGTTTCCAGTGGATCAACCGATGCACCCAGTAGAAATGAAACTCTCGCCAGAGTGGAACGAGGAAAAATCCGAGGATAAAATATCCGGGATGCATCGCCCAATCGAGCCACGGGATATGGTGGTTGGCATAGAGCCACATGGTGACCCCTTCGTAGCCAGTCCAGATGATGGTGCCGACCCCGGCAGTCCAAAATATATTATCGTAAACTTGATCACCAAAAAGGAACACTCGGCTCTTTCGGGCGGGCCACTTTTTGTTGTATTTCTGGTGCGTCCCCTCGCGTTTGAGCGTGTAAAGATAGAGATGAAAACCGCCGTAGTAGAGCCACATTAAGGCGAGGTTTCTCAGGTAAATCTGCGTGATCCAGCCGGCTTCAAAATTAATACAAAGCGCGAGAGCAGGCTGGGTATAGAACCACGTGGCGCAGGTGACGGCGACGAAGAATAAGTTGATCGGCCAGATGTAGCCCGGATAGCCAAACAACCACTTCAACAGGGCCGCGAACCGCATGGGCCACGTGAACAACGGAGCGTAACGAATTGGGGCGGACGGCCGCCATTCGCCGCGAGCATCACGGGGCTCGTCTGCTGGCGATTCAGAGGAAGAGGGACGCGTAGACATTGGAGTGATGCTATGTCAGCACACTCGACTCTTAAGGTCCAACCTACTGTTGCATCGGGTGGCTGCTGAGAAGATTTCCGCCGACAGGTGGTGTCATTTGAGCACCCAGAAAATTTGGTCCGTGGTCTTACTCTAGAATTTTACCCTAGGGGCTGCAGCCTGGGCTGACGCTAGCGAGTGCTTCCTCAGTTCATCTGGAAATCCAAGGCGTCGAGTTCGGCGAGGAGAAACGGGGCGCTGGCGAGGAGTTCTTGGAGTTTCTCCAAAGCGTCGTCGCGAGAAGGCACTTCGATCGTAGCTGCGCCGTCATCACGGTCGTGAATGTGGACGGCCCACGCGCCGGCGAGATCGTCTATGTGATCCTGGAAAATGGAACCATGTAGGTAGTTGCCAGGAAGCCCGGGATTTAGGCCCGCTCCGGGGATCAGAAACAAACTGTGAATCGGATCATGCACGACCTCTCCATCGTGTTTGGAACGATGGAGTAGTTTGCGACCGATCGACAGCGCGCGATAGCCCTCAGCTGCTTCACGGGATGCTTCTGGGAGTGAAGCAACGTAGCGATCGTAGATACTTTCATCGGATTCTAAATCCGATTCCTCAGCCTTTCCGCCCATCACGTCCTCTAAGTTCTCCGCGTGGAATGAGGGGAGTTGGGCGAGGGCATGCACGGTCGCATATCCATCATGATGATCCGCAGAATGGTAAACCTGGTGAGCAGACATTAAACGGGCCAAGGCTTCCTGATGAGCGGGTGTCGCTGGGGGAATACCGGTAGGACTTTGTTCGATCATCTCCAACAGATGCTGATCAAATTGAGTTTGGGGATCGAGGGGCATATCTCAACCCATCGTAAATCAGAGGTGCAAGCGAGCAGCGAAGTGATCGCTGAACTAATCTAGAAAAGGGGAGATCACTTCAGTCCAAATGGCGTATCCTTTGGTATTCATGTGATCGCCGTCGGCGACGAAGAGGTCCTGCAAGACCACGCCTGTATCATCGACCATGGCCGACCAGACATCGGCGAACTCGAGATTGTCCTGGCTATCGCACAGGTCGGCCAGGAGGGCATTCAGTTTGCGGTAGCTGTCTCGCTTCGCCCAGTTGGCGAGGCACGGCTTAGGCGCGATGAGCACGATTCGGGTTTGCGGCAGGTCGGATCGGATTCTCGTGATCAGTTCCTTCGCTTGCTCGAAAACAACGCCGGGTTCTTTGCCTCGAGCGATGTCATTGTCCCCCTCATAGATGAAGAGAAGATCCGGTCGCTGGTTTTTGATGAGTTCATCGTAGAAGTGAATCAGGTCACTGAATTGCGACCCCCCGAATCCGAGATTATTCACATCACGATGAGGAAACTGCGTCTTCAGATTCTGCCACCGAACGATGCTGGAGCTACCCGTAAAAACGACGCGCGGTAGAGCGGAATTTTCGAGAAATTCTTTGGTTAAGAGCTGCTCAACCTTCGCGTCGAATCGATGGGGATATTTGGCCTGCGCCGGTAAACCAGCGAGCAGGGCCAATCCCACCCAGAGAACCGAATGGAAGGATGTCATCGATCAGGCGGTCGACTCAGCTTTGGCCAGTCGAAGTAGTTCACGCAGCCGTTGTGGGTCCGTAGCGGATGACTTGGCGACGAAGCCGCGTTTATGGGCGAAGTGCACATCGGGTTCGTCGGAGAGGCGGGTGAAGTCGAGCGCCGGGTTATCGCGATGACGGGAGAGGCCATAGCCGATGCCACGACGGTCCGGCGAGACGGTAGCGACTACGCGCTCGTTGAGTCCCTGTTCGACGATGTAGCGATCCAAGCCGGAGGACGGTTCAGTGGGGAGAGGTTCGGTGCGAGGCAGGAAGAGCACTTGAGGAGTAGGTGCGCCGGAGTCTGGCGTATCCAACGTCCAGAGTTCGGCGTGCTCCCCGACGAAGTCGAGACGGCTGCGTAATGAGCGTAGGTAGTTGAGGAGATCGACGCCGACTTGACGCATCATTTCCCAGAGCGGCTCACCAGCGACATGATTGGTTCCGGCAGCGAAGCAGCGCAGCAGCGTGCCATCGATGGGGGAGTAGAGTTGGTTCACGGCGTTGCGGGGCACGTTGAGGAATTTGGCGGTGGCATTCGGACCACGGCAGTCGAACCACTCGGCAGGTTCGAGCCAGTCACAGAAGCTGCGCGCGTCTTCGTAGAGATTGAGAGCCTTGAGCACCAAAGAAAGGGCACAGATGGGATCGGCGTCGTCCGGCAGGTGGTGGTGATCGAAATTGTTGAGGGTCGGGTCGTGGGAGTCACCCACGTCCACCACGACGATGTTGGTATCGGCGATGTCTTCCGCCGTTGGCTCGCGGCGCACAATCGGCGCGGGTAGATGTGCGAGTAGCACGCAGCAGGCGAGGAAGTCGTCTTTGTGGGCACTGCCCGGATGGGTGAGGATCGTCGTAAACGGTGACATGAAGGCAGAAGCTGCGTTGCGGCGGCAGCGGCGGCGATCCCGAAAACGCGGCTCAGTCTTTGGGTTGGGCGGCTCGGAGGTTCAGGCCACTACCAGGATCGAAC
>CAJXQX010000106.1 GCA_913058185.1 uncultured Verrucomicrobiota bacterium | reverse complement strand
TGGTGACTCGTAGCTAGAGGGGCTAGGGGAATGGGGAAAAAGCTGAAAACTGAAAAACTGAAACGCTGACATAGCGCGCGAGCGCGAAGATGGTGAGTTGTGCTACAACTCGATCCGAAGGATTTGGAATGGCGGGTGCCTGTTTGGGGCGGCCGTGACAACAAACTCGAGCGGGTTGAAGGTCTGAAGGTCCGAAGGTCGGATGGTCTCGAGGGCGGGAGGTTTTGGAGAAGGGGGATCAGGTCGTGACTAAATTGCTGAAGCAATGCGTCTACGATCTGACCCCGCGGGGGCCCTGACTCGGTCGGGAATTTCAGCATTTCAGTTTTCAGCGTTTCCGCGGCCGTGTCTTGCTACTGGTCACCTGGAACTTGTCACTTCGCGTGGCAGTCGGAGGACGGGGTCACGTCGTAAAACGTGAATCCACTGCGTTAGGATTACACGTTTTTACGACATGACCCCGCGTGGCGGTTTCTTGATACTTGTTACTTGATACCTGGCACTTCGCTCAAGGCTGCGCCTTGAGCGTTACTGTGCTGTAGTCCGGCCGATCCATGGCATTGGGGGTGAAATTGGTCATGCTGGGGTGAATCAGCAGGGTGTCTTTCTCGAATACGATAGGTATGATCGGCATGTGTTGCATGAGAATGCCCTCGGCGGTGCGTAGTATGGCCAGACGCGTCGTCGGATTCGGTTCGGCTGCTGCCGCTACCAGAGCCTGATCGTAGCTGAGGTTTTCCCAGTTAGTGAAATTGTAGCCAGATCCTGTTTTCCAGAGATCTAAATACGTGGTGGCATCGGGGTAATCAGCAGTCCAACCACCGATCGCTAAGTCGAAGTCCTTTCGGTTGAGTTTATTCCAGTGGACTCGTGTTTCACTGTTGAGAATATTGACTCGGACGTTGAGTTCCGTCCGCCATTGGGCTTGCAGCGCCTCGGACAGATTAGCGGAGCCGCCGGCTTCGGTGCTCAGATCCACCGCGGGGAAATTTGCACCGTTGGGGTAGCCAGCGTCCGATAGCAGTTGGCGAGCGGTAGTTGGGTCGTATTCGAAGTCCGAATCGGTGGGGTAGCCGGGCATGCCGGTTGGCACGATCCGAAGAGCAGGAACTGCGGTATTGAGGTAGACGTGTTCTGCCAAGCTAGCACGATCAATGGCTAGGGCGAAGGCACGGCGCACTCGAGTATCGTCGAACGGAACTCTCGCCGTGTTCACGTTGATGAATCGGTCTATCAAGGCGTCGACTTCAATAAGTGGCGAATTTTGCTGCTCGCGATATCCCGGAATTTTACTCGTGGGCACCCACACGGTGCGGTGGAGTTGCCCCGCCCGGAAGGCGAGTTCCTCGGTGCTGGAATTATCGAACGTATGGTAGACGAGCTCGTTGATTTCAACGCGCTCGGCCTCCCAATAGGTTTCGGATTTAGCGAGCGTGATTATTTCGTTGGGCCGCCAGTCGGTAAGCACGAACGGACCATTGCCTACAAATGTTTCAGGTTTCGTCCAGCCACTGCTTCGATCCGTCACGGAACCGGACGCTTCAATCGTAGCGCGGTGCACGGGGGACCAAATTGCGTTGTTGGCGAGGCTGGTGAGAAAGTAGGGAGTAGGATGATTCAGGGTAATCGTAACGGTTTGGGAATCGGGAGCCGCGAATCCAACGGTCGAGAAATCATCACTGCGTCCCGCTGAGAAGTCGTCCGCTCCGACGACATCGGTCATGAGGAACGTGTATTGTGACCCGAGGGCGGGGGTGAGTGCGCGTTGCCAACTGAAGATGAAGTCGGCGGACGTGATCGGATCGCCATTCGACCAACGGGCGTTTGCGCGAATGTGAAAGGTGTAAGTTTTTCGATCGGCTGATAGCTCCCAGGTTTCGGCGACGGCGGGTAGTGGGGTGAGGTTGGCGGAGTGTCCTTTGAGCAACCCTTCGAACAGCATGGGCACGATGCGGAAATCGGGCGGCGCATTGATGATGTGCGGATCCAATTCGCTCGGTTCGCCGGGACTACCGACGTGCAGTGTGCCGGTGCGATTGCCTTCCTCAACTCGGGTCTCGCGAGGGGCGCAAGCGGAGAAGAGGAGGAGGAGGGAAAGGCTGAAAACTGAAAAACTGAAACGCTGAAATATAGGACGTTGGGGAAGCATTAGATTGTTAAAGCGGATAAGCGAGGTGAAGGAGGAGCGTGAAGTAGATCGATCGTGTCTGGGGAAGGGGATCAGGTGAACGCGTCTGGGGAAGGGGTCGAGTCGTGACTAAATTGCTGGCGCAATGCGTCTACGACGTCGACCCCGTTGGCCGTGGCTTGATACTTGTTACTTGCTACTTGTTACTTCTACAAGGCGGTGTGGCTCAAGGGGACTTGAGCCACACCGCCTTGTAGGGATGGTGATCGAGAAGTGTGGGATGCCAGCCTCGCACGGATGGGGACTTCACGAAGACGTGAGTGAACGTGTAGAGTGGGATTACGGCGGCTTGGTCTAGTAGCCGTGCTTCGGCCTGCCGGAGCATCGCGAAGCGTTGCTGGGGATCTGTCGTTCGGGATACGCGAAACAGCAAATCGTCGTATTCTACATCCGCCCAACCCGTGTAGTTGTTGCCACTGGTTGAGCGAAACACATCGAGAAACGAAGACGGGTCGGCATAGTCGGCGATCCACACTGACCGCAACATCTGGTAGTCACCTTGGCGGCGAGATTCCAATACGGTCTTATTCTCCATGTTGTGCAGTCTGATCGTCACCCCTAGGTCGCGCCGCCACATCTCCTGCAACGCTTCTGCCACCAGGCGGTGAGTTTCGGAGGTGTTGAAAAGTAATTCAATTTCCGGTGCACCTTCGCCGCCGGGGAATCCCGCCGCTGCGAGTAACTCACGTGCTTTGTCCAGATCGTAGGTTAAGCCGGCTGGGGGCTCGTATCCAGCCGTGCCGGCAGGGGTGAGGGAGGCGGCCGGAATCTGGCCACCGCGTAGCACCAGATTAACGATGGCCTCGCGATCGATTGAATGACTCAGGGCTGCTCGGAGGCGTTGATCAGCCAACGCCGGAACTCGGGTGTTAATGCGAAAGAAGTAGGTGCCCAAATAGGGATCGATCCGGAGAACTTCGGGATTGGTTTGACGGTATGCTTCAATCTTGGAAATCGGGAGTGCGTCGGTCAGATGAATTTGACCAGATCGAAAGGCCCGCTCTTCGGTGTCTACACCCTCGAAAGGGTGGAAGTGAATCGCCTCGAGCCGCACCGCTTGTGCATCCCAATACGTCGAGTTTTTTCGCACGATGATGCGTTCTTGGTTTTGCCAGGATTCCAGCACAAAGGGACCATTACTCACCATCGTTTCTGGTCGCGCCCATCCGGTGGAGCGGGAGTAGGGATCACCAACTGCTTCGATAGATTTCAGGTGCACGGGGAACCACATCCAATGCTGAAGTAGCGACAGGAAGTAGGGAGCAGGGAATTCCAGATTTACCTGCAGCGTGTGGTTATCGAGAGCCTTCACTCCCACCGATGAAAAATCACCAGACACGCCTTTGTGAAAAGCTTCAGCACCGGCCAAAACATACAGTAGGTTTGCGTAGTCGGCACCGAGGCTGGGGGTCAGCACGCGTTGCCACGAAGCGACAAAATCGTGAGCCGTGAGAGAATCACCATTCGACCACATCGCATCGTGGCGAAGATGGAAAGTGTAAGACATTCCGTCGGGGGTGCCTTCCCAGCGGAGGGCCATTCCCGGAACGGGCGAAAGGTCTTCAGGGTGTTCCCCGACCAGTCCCTCGAACAAAGCGGACAATACATTGTAGTCAGTCGTGCCGGTGGCGAGGTGAGGATCGAGGTCGGCGAGGGCGGGCCCTTGGCCTCGATGTAAAACTTGAGTGCGATTGCCGATCTCGACATTGGTCTCGCGCGGGGTACAGCTGGAGAGGAAAAAGCTGAAAGCGGAAAGGCTAAAAAGCTGAAAGAGGCGGATGGATATTTTAACCACGATCGAGAGGGATACTGAAATACAGTGAGATTGTGACGCTCGGGCTGTCGGGCGTAAAGCCCGACCCACGGGGTGGTAGCGGGCTATTCAGCGGCAGCTCGGAAGATCAAGGCAACGGCGTGGGCGGCGATGGCTTCGCTCCGACCGATGCTGCCGGCACCTTCGTTGGTGGTGGCCTTGAGACCAACCTGGTCGAGCGAAACTCCAGCTGACGCCGCGAGTTTTTGCCGCATCTCTTCGATCACCGGTTGGATCTTGGGTTGTTCGGCAATAAGCGAGGCGTCGATATTGCCGATGGTCCATCCCCGTTCAGTGAGATCGGCGGCGACGCGTTGGAGCAGGATTTGGGAATCAATCCCCGCGAATGCAGGATCCGTATTTGGAAAATGGTGACCAATGTCTGGTAGTCCGGCAGCGCCGAGCAGCGCATCACAGATCGCGTGAGTCAGAGCGTCAGCATCAGAGTGACCGTCGAGTCCAAAGGGTACATCAAAAGTCACGCCGCCGAGCACCATGGGACGACCGAGGACGATGCGGTGAATGTCGTAGCCGTGGCCGATTCGAAATGGAGTCATGAACTGGGTACTAGGTTGCTAGTTTCTAGAAGCTAGTGCTTAGGTTTTGGAACAGGGGAGAAGGGGCCCTTCCTGTTACTTGTTACTTCGCGGAGCGCCTAGCAACTAGGAACTAGCGACTAGCACCTAGCAGGTATTCAAACCAGGGGATGTCGGCGGCGGTGGTGAGCTTGGGATTCGGGTCCTTGTTCTCTAGAATCGCGATGGGGTGTCGGAGAAGTTCGACGGCCGCCGCGTCATCCGTGAGGGTTGCTCCGGTGTTCGCGGCCCGATTGTAAGCCCTGACGATCAGATCGCGGTCAAATACCTGAGGGGTTTCCATCGCCCAAAGTGCACTGCGATCGAGCGTCTTTAAATGGCCGGTATCGCGGTGAAGTTTTATCGTATCAGTAACGCGATGAGCCAGGACCACGGCATGTTCTTTGCGAACGATTTTGTGGAGCGCGACGATGTGATCGGCCTGCACGAAAGGCCGCGCGCAATCATGGATGAAAACGTGGCTGATGTCGGGGGGCAGGGCGTCGAGGGCGTGAGCGACCGAATATTGGCGTTCGGTTCCGCCTAAAACGAATAAGGCCGGAGTTGGCGCCAGAGCCGCGAGCTCGCGCATCTGTTTCTGATCCCGGTGGACGATGACAAAAAGATCAGCAACGCCACTAGCCGCAAAGGCTCCGGCGCTATACGAGAATAGTGGTTTGCCGTTGATTGGCGTAAGAACCTTGTCCGCCACGCTTTCGTCCATGCGTTTGCCTGATCCAGCGGCGAGGAGAATAGCGGCAGTGCGTGACATTTAGCGATAGAACGCTGAAAAGCTGAAAACTGAAACGCTCAAATTCGATTGGGTCGGCGACGCAATCAGGCGGTCGCCAGTTCGGCAATGATCGCTTGAGCGGCGGCCAAAGGATCGGGGGCCTGAGTGATGGGACGCCCCACTACGATGTGAGTCGAGCCGGCTCGCGCTGCGTCGGCAGGAGTCATCACCCGAGCTTGATCACCGTGGTCTGCGCCGATGGGACGGACACCGGGAGTAACGAGTTGAACCTTACCGGGAAGTTCGTCGCGGAGCGCGCCTACCTCCAACGGTGAGCACACAAATCCCAGGAGCCCCGCGTTGTTCCCCATCCGGGCGAGTCGCGCTACTTGGATCGCGGGAGATTCCGGGCATCCAACCCCATGAAGCTCTTCAGCGTTGATTGAAGTCAGGACAGTGACTCCGAGTAGTAACAGGTCGGGTCTGGTTTCGCGTTGGGCGGCGCAAGCGGCGCTGACCATCGAATGCCCCCCGGACGTGTGGATGGTGAGCATGTTGATCGGCAATGGGGCAAGCGACTCGACGGTCTTCGCAACCGTGTTGGGGATGTCGTGAAGCTTGAGGTCGAGAAACACCTTGTAGCCATGGTCGGCGACCTCTCGGACCCAGTCGGTGCCGAAGGCGGTAAACATCTGCAGTCCCACTTTCATCCAGGGGACCGTTCCAGACAATTGCTTCAGCAGAGGACGCGCGGCTTCGCGCGTAGGGACGTCGAGAGGAAGAATGAGTTCGGTCGGCACGGTTGTATGAAAAGCTGAAAAGCTGAAAGCTGAAAAGCTGAAATGTAGGAAAGCTGAAAGCTGAAAAGCTGAAACGAGAAATTGCGCTGGAACATCCGGTCTCTGATCTGCGGTGCTTTTGGTTTCTCTTTTGGGAAGATTTTGGTGGATAATGAGGCCTTGGAACGCGTTAAAGAATTTTGTCCCGCCAAACTGAACCTTTTTCTCGCCGTCACCAACCGGCGGGATGACGGATTTCATGAATTGGTTTCGGTGGTCTCTCAAATTGATGTGGGAGATACCCTCGTGGCCCAGATTTCGGTCGATTCGGAATTCGAACTCTCGTGTGACGACGTCAGCGTTCCGATCGACCAATCGAATCTAGTCATTCAAGCGGCTGAACAGTTTCGGGTGCGATCGGGTTGGAATCAGGGCGTTAAATTTGAACTCCGTAAAGTCACTCCGATGGGAGCCGGCCTAGGGGGCGGAAGTAGTGATGCCGCCGGTGCATTACGGGCGATGAACCGTTTGGCGGGAGCGCCCCTCTCGCAGCGTGAATTGGCCGATATTTCCGTAGATATTGGTTCAGATTGTCCGTTATTCTTTGCTGAGTCTCCCGTGGTGATCCGCGGGCGGGGGGAGCACATCGAACCGCTCCGCCCCTCGACCTGTGCTCGGCTGGTGGGGCGCGACGTCTTGGTCGTTAAACCGCCATTTGGGATCAATACCGGCTGGGCTTACGGAAGATTGGCTGAACCCGCACCTCCGGACTACATGCCTAAGTCTGATGCGGAACAGCACCTTCGAGATTGGATTGAAGATTCTAACGCGGCACCCGAGGCACTCGGGTTCAACTCATTCGAACGGCCCATTGGGGCTAAGTTTGCGGCTTTACCCGCCATGGCGGAGAATCTACGCGAGAAATTTGGACGAACACTTCACTTAAGTGGTAGCGGGAGTGCCTGTTACATATGGCCCCGCGCCGAGAGTGAATCCGCTGCGATAGCGGAAGCGATCCGGGCTGATTGGGGATCGAACGTTTGGATTATTTCTGCCAAAATCGTGGGTGATCTGGCATAAATCCTGATTGACCCTCCCCTGACAGCGAAGGTTATCGTGGGGGGCGTGCCCCGCGCCAGTGGCTGTAAATCCTATCCTATTCCTAATCTATTGCGTCCCTGATGCCCGATAAACCAACTAAATCTGAGATGGTATTCAAGGGCATTGCTGCGTCTCCTGGTATCGCCTACGGAGCGGGTTTTGTTTACCGTAAGTCCGAGGTTGAGGTGCCGGAATATCAGATTCCTGAAGAGAAGCGGCGAGCGGAAGTGGATCGCCTGCACGAGGCGTTGATTAAGACCCGTGGGCAAATCAGCGCGATTCGTGATCAAGTTGAGGCCAATTTAGGACAAGAGGAGGCGCGAATTTTCGACGCCCACCTCATGGTGCTCGAAGATCAAGCGTTGATCAGTGAGACCGAGCGCGAAATTGAAACGACGGGGAAGAACGTTGAGGCCTGTTTCAACACGGTATCGCAGAAGTATATCTCAGCCTTTGCCGAAATCGATGATGTGTATATGAGAGAACGCGCGGGTGACATCCGTGATGTCGCCTCACGGGTGCTCTATGCGCTGCTGGGGAAGACCGCCGAATCATTGAGCGAACACCTCGGACGTCATGTGGTAATCGCGGATGACATTTCGCCTTCGGACGCTGCGTCCTTGGATCGCTCCTCAGCGCTGGGCCTCGTCACCGCCTCCGGGAGCAAGACGAGCCACGCGGTAATCGTTGCCCGGTCGATGAAGATCCCCGCGGTGGTAGGCGTGCATGGAGTTCTCTCCGAAGTCGCGACGGATGAGGATGTCATCATCGACGGCTATGAAGGACTGCTAATTCTGCATCCGAGTGAAGAGACCCTCGAGCGCTACGGGCATATCCGAAAGGAGAAACAAGTATTTGAACAACGGATGATGGCGGCAGTTGGTGAACCATCGGTGACCCTCGATGACGTGGCGGTGCCGTTGCGTGCGAACATCGAGAAGGAGGACGAATGTCAGTTGGTTAAGGATCACGCGGGCGAAGGGATCGGTTTGTTTCGATCGGAGTATCTTTACCTGGCCGTGCCTAAGGTGCCCGATGAGGAGTCGCAGTATAAAACCTATCGCACTGTAGCGGAGTCGTTTGGAGACTTGCCCGTCGTGATTCGAACTTTAGATCTGGGGGGCGATAAACCCATGACCGGGGCGCTTCATTTATTTCCACACGAGGATAATCCGTTCTTAGGATTCCGCGCCATCCGGTTCTGCCTAAAACATCAGGATATATTTAAGACTCAACTTCGGGCAATTCTACGATCCAGTGCTCATGGGAATGTGCAGATCATGTTTCCGATGATCAGCGGGACGGGAGAGCTGCGGCAGGCCAAAGCGGTGATGAGAGAATGTCAGCAAGAGCTCACTGCCGAGGGAGTCGCCCACAACACCGATATCAAGGTGGGGAGCATGATCGAGATTCCGAGTGCGGCCCTGACGGCCGATCAGTTGGCGCAGGAGTGCGCTTTCTTCAGCATCGGCACCAATGACCTCATTCAATACCTACTGGCGATTGACCGGGTAAACGATCGGATCGCGCACCTTTACGAACCCACCCATCCCGCAGTGCTGCGAGTGATCAAAGAAGTGGTGGATAAGGGCCACGCGGCGGGGATCAAAGTTAGCGTTTGTGGTGAGATGGCGGGCGACCCCGTTTATGTCCCTTTGCTATTAGGTTTGGGTGTGGATGAGCTCAGTATGACTCCACCACTGATTCCGACCGCAAAATACCTCGTGCGAGCCATGACGATGGCCGATGCCAAGACCCTCGCGGAGACTGCTCTTTCTCTGACGTCCGCTCCTGAGATCGAATATTTGTGCCTTGAGTTTTACCGATCTCGGATGAGCGCCAAGGCGGCTGATTGATATTCGTTCACCGGGAGTTTTTTCGATCATCGGAGCCTTGCCTCAATTCCTCCAGCGGGGAACAGTGCCGCGCGCTTCTTTGTCGAAGCGTAAACCCCCATCTGATTATGCCCAATCCAACATCTGCCCTTCGCCGGTTCTGGCTCGCACTCATGTTCTTAACGGCCGGTATCGCCACGACATCGGCGACTTCCATTCGACCGCCCAGTTTTGACCAATTGGTCGACGGCTCTGGACGGATTGTCCGTGCCACAGTTCACTCCGTGCGGCCCTACGAGGACAGCTTCGAGGGCAAACGGATTGTGCGCACGGAGATTGTGCTTAACGTGCTTGAGACGATTCGGGGAGAGACCGGCCCGAGTGAAGTAACGATCCGTCATCTCGGAGGTCGTATTGAAGGGCTTGCGATGGAAGTGGGCGCGATGCCGAAGTTTGAAGTGGGTAAAGAGATGGTTCTCTTTTTGCACGGTGAAGGTCGGTTTATCTGTCCGACCGTGGGGTGGGGACACGGTCAATACGGGGTAGATCGTTCGGGAGTCGATGGCGTGGCTCGTATTCGCCGCTCTGATGGACGAATGCTTTCCAGCCTGAAGCAAGTGGCTGAACCGATGCACGAGGAGGAAATCAGGATACAGAGCGTAGGTCCTGTTGCTACTGGCATGTCGTTATTGAATTTCACGCTTTCGGTGCGAGATCGTGTTGAGAACGGAAAGAACCAACGATGAGCGGCCGACTTACTCGATTCTCCTGCTGTCTTCTCGGCGTCGTCGTGGCCGCGAGCCGGCTCAGCGCGTTTGTAGCCGACAATAATAAGTGGCCGTCGGGCACGACGATTACCTACCAAGTTCAACTCGGTAGTAGTCCGAGCTTGTTGGACGGAGCCACGAGCTGGTTGGCCGTTACTCAGGCGGCCATGACTGAATGGAATGGCCAGATGCAGGACGTGCAATTTGCGGCTGTCCAAGCTACGGTAGGCAGTCAGAGCGAAAGTAATCGGGTAAACGATTTGTTCTTTTCAGACACCCACTATGGCGATGCGTTCGGTGCTCAGACTTTGGCGGTCACGCTCAATATCTTTGAAGGGTTTTCTCAGCCACTCCCTCGGGTGGAAGCAGATATCGTTTTTAACAACAAATCTGATCTGAACTGGAATTCCTACCGAGGCGCTCGTCGCAATGATGTCGATGACCTCCGTCGCGTGCTCATTCATGAACTGGGACACGCCCTTGGCTTGGACCACCCCAATGACAACAGCCAAGATGTGAGTTCGATCATGAATGCTTTTGTGAGCGACATCGATACTGTCACCACAGACGACATCCAAGGCGCACAGTCTCTTTACGGCGTACGTGGCGGGGGAGGCGGCTCCTCGGGTGATTCCTTCGAGTCCGATAATATTGCGAGTAGTGCGACTCCGATCGCTAATGGTGCCACGCAAACGCATTCTATTCATGAAGTGGGAGACAAGGACTGGGTGTCATTCACCTTGCCGCTTGGGGTAACCAATCTAGTCATCGAAACCTCCGGGGCGTCTGGTGATACCGAAATATTTTTATTCGGGCCCAATAGCTCAACCACCGCGGTAGCGAGTAACGATGATTGGGGTAACAACACCTTTTCTAAAATTATTCGAGACTCGCCAACGGCTGGCGAGTATTTCCTGAGAGTCGAAGAGTACAGTAACAACGCGACGATCGATTCCTATGCGATCAAGGTGTCGTGGTCCGATCCATTGGAAGGCGATTCCTTTGAGCCGGATAATACGGCTGAAACGGCGGTTGCGATTAGCAATGGCCAAACTCAATATCGCTCCATTCACGTGGACGGTGACCTCGATTGGGCGACGTTCACCATAGGGGCGGGTGGTGCTACCGAGTTTGTCATCGAGACCGCGGGACCATCGACTGTCGACCAATTCAACCTTAGCAGGGACACAGTCTTGACTCTATTCGGTCCAAATAGCACCACCACGGTTCTGGAGGAAAACGACGACATCGATGGGGGCCCTGGGGGGAGTAACCGTTTTTCCCGGATTTCTTTAGGTTCCTTAGCGGCTGGCACCTACCATGTCCGGGTGATGGATTATAATAACAACGACCGGATTGATGGCTACACCTTACGAGCTGCCTGGACTCAAGTATCAACGGCAAAATTGTCCAACCTCTCGGTGCGAGCGAAAACCGGAG
>CAJXQX010000105.1 GCA_913058185.1 uncultured Verrucomicrobiota bacterium | reverse complement strand
ACTGAGACCTATTCGCAAGATGGGTTCGTTTTGGTGAATGGATTGTTTTCGTCAATATTAAATGATAATCAATCTCAGTCTCAATATGGTCTCAGTTTACGAAAATATCATTAATTATTTACGGTGATATATTAACGTAATTACACGGCCGAAATTAATCTCACAATGAGTGAGAAGATTCGATATTTCCATCCATGGAATCGATATCGTTCGTGATGATTCACCGGTAATCCCTTCCTACATGGGGCAACTTTGGACCCAAGGAGTCCGAGTGATCTAACAGGACTAGGGATTCTCGGATCGGAATTTAGGTGGGGCTCGATGAGCCCGGTGCTGTAGTGGCAGAAAAACAGACTGTGAATTCAAAGGTCCAGATCGTAGATCTCGATGAGTCCTTGGCCCGAGCCTTCGTCTGCTCCTTGCAAGTGAATCGTGTGGAGAACGGGCCAGAGAGGAAGAACCATAGCAGCGTCGAGACTGCCGGTCACGAGTTCAAAGGCTCCGACAGCCTCGAAGGCACTTCCGAGATTGGCACTCCAATTGTCGTGGCGGGCGATCACTTCGCCGGAGGAGTCGTGCAGGATTATCTCGGGATCGGCCAATACCCCGTCGACGCCGTAGGTCGCGAGACTGGGACCGATGCCGCGGAGCAGCACGGTCTTGGGGCCCGTTCCGGAGATACGGTGAAGTTGATTGAGGCCGAGTTTAATGTTTCCCCCAACGGGTTGGTGGACATTCGCAATCGTGGCGAAATCCAAGTCTACAAGCCCGAGGGCGCTAAACATCCTGTCGAAAAATAAAACACACCTTTCAATCCTGTAAGGTTCAGGTAAGGGAGTGGTAAGGTCGGCGTGGTAGGTTGCAGGGAAACTAATTCCCTTTAACCTGCCAATATGAACGCCTTTACCAAAAACTCTGCTCGTCAATCCCGTCGACTACGCGGTGCCATCTTTATTCTAGCTGCGGCAGGATTGGGTTGGACCGCCGCAGCGATTGCCGAAGATCACACCGATGACCAAGTCATGGTCTCCACCGATCCCGCTCCGCTCGATCGTGAACCGGGTCGTGGGTTGCCCGTTAGTTTTTCTGCCGTCGTCAAGGCCGTCGGTCCCGCGGTTGTGCAAGTGCACGTAACCGCGGAATCCGAAGAAATATCCGAAGCCGATCTCCCGGAGATATTGAGAGATCCTCGCTGGCGCCGTTATTTCGGAATCCCCGACAACCTCGACGAACAACGCCGGCCGCCCCAACAAGGCACGGGTTCAGGCGTAATCGTGAGCTCCGACGGCTATATCCTCACCAATAATCACGTGGTGCAGAACGCCGCGGAGATTCAAGTCACCCTTTCTGATCGTCGCGAAGTTAAGGCTGAAATCGTCGGCACCGACGCCGACTCGGATCTGGCGGTAATCAAAATTGATCTCGAAGACCTGCCCGCAGTTGTCTTCGCCGATAGTGCCACCGTCGAAGTCGGTGATGTGGTGTTGGCCCTCGGCAATCCGTTCGGCCTCGGTCAAACCGTCACCAGTGGTATCGTGAGTGCTCTGGGACGAGCCACGATGGGGCTCGGTTACGAGGACTTTATTCAAACTGATGCTGCCATTAATCCCGGTAACTCCGGTGGTGCATTGGTCGATGCGGAAGGACGTCTCGTCGGTATCAACACCGCTATCCTCAGCCGTAGTGGTGGTTCTATGGGCATCGGGTTTGCGATCCCATCCAATCTTGCTCGCAACATCATGCAGCAACTTGCCACCCACGGTGAAGTGGTTCGCGGCTTCCTCGGGTTTATTGGTTCAGATTTAACTCGCGAAATGGCCCCGAGCTTTGACCTCGACGAGAACCATCGTGGGGTTCTGGTGGAAAGTGTGTCCGAAGATACGCCAGCCGAACGCGCTGGTCTCCAGGCGGGCGACATCATTACTCACATTAATGAGCTCGAAATGGAGACATTTAGGCAGCTTCGTTTCGCTATCGCCGACGAGCGACCCGGCACCGAAATCAATTTAACCGTCATTCGTGATGGTGAGGCGGAGGAGATCAATGCGACCGTAGGCAGCCGTGAGGGGCTCAATGTTGCCGCAACCATCACCGAAGATGAAGATGAAGGACTCCTCAGTGGAGTAGGAGTGAGTAATGTCGATCCCCCGTCCCGCCGCCAATACGGTATTCCGAGCCGGGTCCAAGGGGTGTTGGTTACGTCGGTGGAGGAAGATGCTGCCGCGGCCGATGTTGGCCTGCGACAAGGTGATGTCATCCTCGAGATCAACCGCCAACGGGTGCGTAACGCCGAGGACGCAATTGAGCTCACCGCCGAGTCGACACCGTCGATGCGAACCCTGCTCCGTATCTATAACAACCGGATCGGGTTCCGTTACATCATCGTAGACGAGTCTGATCGCTAATTTTTCCGGCGCGGCGTCGGACTCCGGTCGCCGCGCCGCCCCTTATTTCATGAGTTTCTGTTTAGTGTAGTTTGGTTAGGTCATATCCGCCTCGGGAGAAGATTGATGGGCTGGGGCTGTTCAATCTGATCCCGGGGCGGTTTTCTTTCGGCCTGACTCTGACGAACTTTCCCCTTCATGCTAGATTCTGTGCGAATACTAATCGTCGAAGATGACGCAAAAATTGCCTCGTTCGTGGTCAAAGGCCTGAAACAGGAGGGCTATGCCGTGGATCATGCTGCCGATGGCGATACCGGGCTTACGCTGGCGAATACGACGAGTTACGATGCCGCGGTCGTGGATGTCATGTTGCCGAGACTCGACGGACTTTCGCTGGTCAAACGCTTGCGCTTAACTTTGCCCGAACTTCCGGTGTTGTTTCTGAGTGCTCGCTCTACGGTCGAGGATCGCGTCAAGGGCCTGCAGGCGGGTGGGGACGATTACCTCACCAAACCGTTTGCCTTTGCCGAATTATCGGCGCGCGTGCAGGCGCTCTTGCGCCGCTCGACGCGCATGCCGGAAACAACGCGTCTCGAAGTAGGTGATATGACGCTCGATCTGGTTTCCCGCGAAGTTCGAGTAGCCGATGAAGTGGTGGATTTGCAGCCGCGAGAGTTCGCTCTTTTGGGGTATCTGATGAGGCATCCCAATCGTCCCGTTACCAAGACGATGATTTTGGAGCATGTGTGGGATTATAGTTTCGATCCGCAGACCAATGTCGTCGATGTGCTCGTCTCGCGTTTGCGGAGCAAGATTGATCCTGAGAAGACCCGCATCGAAACGATGCGTGGGGTAGGTTACATTTTACATGGCCGGAATTGATCAAGTCCGTCGTTCGCTGGCCTGGCGGTTTAGCTTATGGTTTGCCGGTTGGTTTACCGTCGGGTTCGTCGCGATCTTCGCCCTGCTCTACTGGTTATTGGGCCAACAAATAGAAGAGCGTGACTATGAGGATCTGCAGCAGCGGCTGCAGCAATACTCGGTGGTGCTGACTCAGAGTGGCGTGCGCGGCCTGCAACAGAGGATTGCGGAAGACAGCCAGCAGCCGAATGTGCGTTCTCTCTTTTTGCGATTAGTGGGGCTGGGTGGCAGCCAAGTATGGGGCAAGATTCCCCCTGATTGGCTGGAGTCGGATGAGGCGGTCGTGCGGGTGCCGGATGGTTGGGGACGGTGGCAGGAGCGCACCGTTTCCCGGGTGCGGATTACGCGCGATGCCGAACGTGATTTGGCTATCGTTTCGCAAGCACTTCGAGGTGACATGCTGCTCCAGATCGGCCGGGCGACGGATAGCCGCCAAGCGTTGCTTGAACCGCTGCGTAAGACCTTCGCCTGGGTGGCGGGCGCGGTGGTGCTCATGGGCGTCGGAGCCGGTTATGTTACGGCGCGACGGGCGACCAAGCCTTTGAGGGAGGTCGTGGAAACCGCGCGCTCGATCATTACCACGGGGAAGCTCGACGCTCGGGTGCCTTCGCCCGTGACGGACGATGAGGTCGCCGAATTGGTGCGTCATTTTAATAGCGTGCTCGATAAGAATGCCGGGTTGCTCAAAGCCATGCGTGAGACCCTCGATAACGTGGCGCACGACTTGCGCACCCCTCTGGCGGGACTGCGGCTTTCGGCCGAATCAGCGTTGCAGCGGCCCGACCTTGATCCGGCGACGGGTGAAACGCTGGCAGATGTCGTTGAACGCAGTGACCAGGTGTTGGCCTTGTTGCGCGCGCTCATGGAAATTTCTGAGGCCGAAGCGGGCATGTTGAAACTCGAGAAAGTGAAATGCGATTTTGGTGAAGTCACGCGTCATGCGACGGAGCTCTATGACGAGGTGGCCGAAGCAGCTGAAATTGAATTGAGCATCGAAACTCATGGGGCCGTTCCGATTCACGGAGATCCCACGCGATTGCGGCAGGCGGTGGCAAACCTGGTCGACAACGCGATCAAATATACCCCGGCGGGTGGCAAAGTGAGGGTCGAGGCCGAGTTGGTTGAAGGCCGCGCGATCATGCGCGTGATCGATACCGGCATGGGGGTTCCCGTTGAGGAACAATCGCGGATCTGGGAGCGACTATACCGGTGTGATCAGAGCCGCACCGAAAGTGGTCTCGGGCTGGGCTTGAGCATGGTGCGGGCCATCATGCGGGCCCATGACGGCGATGCGACGGTGCATAATGCATCGGAAGGTGGGTCGGTATTTGAGTTGAGTTTACCCGTTTAACTGCGGGGATTTCATGGCGGCGGGAAGAAACGAGCGCGTTTAGGCCTCCCGCTTTTAGTCATGCTCGATTCAATCCAAGTTATCATTCCCGCCCTCGATGAAGAGGAGCCGATCGGTGGGGTGGTGGACGCCTTGCTCGCTCAAGGCCTGACGCGGATCAGGGTGATGGATAACGGTAGCACGGATCGAACCGCGCACGTTGCGAGGGATGCGGGCGCAGAGGTGTTGTCCGTGCCGGTTCGTGGATATGGCCGGGCATGTTGGGAGGGTTATCAACAACTCGATTCGAGCGTGGAGTGGGTGTTGTTTTGCGATGCTGATGGTAGCGATGATTTAGCTGATGTGGCCCGGTTGATCAGCAAGGCGGAGGACGGGGTAGATTTTGTCTTGGGCAATCGTCGGGCCTCGGCGGCGGCGCGTGGTGCGATGACGCCGGTCCAACAATTCGGCAATGGCCTGGCAACGAGTCTAATCCGATGGGGGTGGGGGCAACGTTATGGCGATCTCGGTCCGTTACGGCTCATCCGTCGTTCTCTGCTCGAGCGCATCGTGATGCGGGATCGTGGTTTTGGTTGGACGATTGAGATGCAAGTGCGGGCTGCAGAAGAAGGCGCCAAGATTGTGGAGCTCCCCGTGGGTTATCGGAGACGGGGTGGCGGGCGCTCCAAAATTTCGGGAACGATACGAGGCAGCGTTGCCGCGGGCACGATTATCCTCACCACGTTGGCTCACCTCTGGCTCAACCGGTGGAACTTTAACCAATATGGTTATAAACTCGGAGGAGCGTTGTTACTCTTGGGGGCATTTTTCATGGCGGGACAAGGGGATTTCGCAGTGGCTGGCACCGTGCCGCTCTTCTTATCGGCTACGGCAGTGATGAGCCTCGGCTGGATGGTTGCGGCGACTCCGCGGAAGATTTCCGCGTTTTGGTTCTGGGGTATCGCGATCGCGGCTCGCGTCCTCTTGTTGCCCATGATCCCAGGTGATGATGCCTGGCGATACTTGTGGGAGGGGCGCATTCAGTTGGAGGGTTTTTCGCCCTACCTGTTGGCCCCGAATGCCGCTGAACTCGTCGCTTTGCGCGATGTAACTTGGAGTGGAATCAATCACGCGGAAGCCACGGCAATTTATCCCCCGATCGCGCAGCTCATGCTGCGAGCGGTGGCGGCGGTCTCAGGCTCCGTGCTGGGACTTAAGCTTGTATTTTTACTCGCGGACTTGGCCACTGCGGCGCTCCTCGTGCGGCGGTTCGGTCGTGGTGCCGCGGTGCTCTTCGCCTGGAACCCACTGGTGATCTATGTCGGGGCAGGCGGAGCGCATTATGAACCCGTGTTGTTGCTCACGATGGTCGCCGGCTGGCTCGCTTGGGAGAAGACCGATTCAGGGCAAAGTAATCTATTAGGTTACTTTGGCACATGGTGGTTGGGCGTCGCTGCCGGGGTGAAGTGGATTACGGCGCCGCTATTGGCTTGGGTGGTTTGGGCGAAATTGAAGCGACGGGAATTTGCTCCCGCTGTCGCTTTGACGGTAGTGGGTGCGCTCCCGGTTGCGTTGGCCCTGTGGTGGTTCAAATTCGATTTCGGTTCCATTGGGCCGCTCGCTCCTAAGGTGTTCGTGAAGGAGGCGCGCACCTCGGAGCTGTTTCCATGGCTGATCGAATGGGTATGGCCTGCCACGGCCTACAAAAACGGATGGATGCTGGCATTTTTTGCCCCGGTCGCCGCGTGGATCTTTTTTCGAGCCAAAACGCTTACGAATTTTGCGGAGTCTTTTTTGGTCGCACTCCTCGTCTTTGCACCCTCGGTGCACGCTTGGTATTTCGTTTGGGTGATTCCTTTTGCGGTGGCTTCCCGGAACCTGGGCGTGCGTTGGTTGGGGGTGAGTGGATTTGTTTATTTCTGGCTTTGGGAGACTCAGGCGATCACCGGTGAATGGGTGCAATCGCCGATTGAAAAACTTCTTTTGTGGGGACCATTTCTCGGTGGTTTTTGGTGGAGTCGAAGTCGGGAAATTAAGTCATGAAACCAACCCTACTCATCTTTCTTAAAGCGCCGGTCGCTGGTAAGGTGAAGACCCGTTTGGCTCGCGAAATGGGCGATATCGCGGCGCTGGAGATCTACCAACGGTTGGTGCGACGGCAGATGGCGGCTTTACCTGAGGGGTGGCCGGTCGAGATTCACTTTGCTCCCGCCGATGCGGAGTCGGTGATGCGGGATTGGTTGGGCGAGCAGCCGAACTGGAGTTTCTGGCCGCAAGTTGAATCGGGTCTGGGCGAACGCTTAGCCTACGCGACCACCGAATCATTTAGACGAGGAGCACCGGCGGTGATGTTGATTGGAGGAGATTGCCCGGAATTGGGTGAGGCGGAATTTTTGGCGGGAGCTCAATACCTAGCTGAATCCAACGTGGTGATCGGACCTACCAAGGATGGAGGATATTATCTCCTCGGCATGGATTCTCCCCGGTTGGCGCTTTTCGAAAATGTCGCGTGGAGCACCGCAACCGTAGCGGATCGCACGCGTGAGATTATTCGTGAACAAGGTTGGACGAGTGCGGAGCTTCTTCAGCTCCGCGATGTCGATACGTTGGAAGACTGGGAAGCACTTCGCGACCACGCTTCGAACTAGTTGTCGTGAACGGTGCGAAGCTGGATGCTATCGATTAGTCGATCGTGTGAAAGAATATCGGTCGCCACGATGAGCTTTTCGCCGACCTTCACGTAGCCTTCGCGGACGAGGAGCCGGATTGCATTATCGATCGTGTCGTTGGGGTCCGATGTCAGCGGCATCACAAAGGGGATCACGCCGCGCAAGAGTCGCATTTGTCGCAAGGTGGACACGGCGTTGGTCATGGCGAAAATCGGAGCGCAAGCGGGGCGGAGCGCGGCGATTGATTGGGCCATGAACCCTTGCCGCGTGAACGTGAGGAGCGCAGAGCCTTTGATTTGGTTGGCGAGGACCACGGCAGATTTCAGGACGTCGATCTTTTCACCGTGAAGGAGGGCCGGCTCTTCGAACGCCAGATCACCTTCTTCTTCGATACGGCGAGCAATTTTATCAAGAGTCTGCACGCACTCGATGGGGTATTTCCCAATCGTGGTTTCGCCAGAGAGCATCACGCAATCGGCCTCCTCGTAGACGGCGTTGGCCACATCGGTGATTTCGGCCCGCGTGGGGACCGGCGACTCGATCATCGATTCGAGCATGTGCGTCGCGATGATCACGGCTCGGCCACGATCAAAACAGGCCTTGAGCGCGCGGCGTTGGATGACGGGTAGGTCTTCAAGAGGGCACTCGATACCGAGGTCGCCGCGAGCGACCATGAGCGCATCACACTCGTTGATGATTTCTTCGAGATTCTCGATGGCGGATTGATCCTCAATCTTCGCAATGATTTTGGCCCGAGAATCGTTCTCCATGAGAAACTCACGCAGGGACACGATATCTTTGCCCTTGCGCACGAAAGACAAAGCGACGAAGTCGATCCCCTCTTCGATACCGACCAGCGTATCACGCCGATCTTTCTCGGTGAAGGCCGGCAAGTTGACCTTCACTCCCGGAAGGTTGATGTGACGTCGCGAAGTCAGTTGGCCATCGATGAGCACTTTGCAGCGGATACGACGTCCGTCGATTTTGTCAGTTACCTCGAATCGCATCAGCCCGCTGTCGACGAGCACGATGTCGCCCACTTCGATGTCGTTGAGCAGATTTTCGTAGTTTACGCCGACGGAGCGTATCTCCTCGGGACTTTCGCCGCGTTCGCCCCCAGGACGAACGGTGAAATCGAATTCCTCGCCCGCCTTCAGCTCGATCGGGACTTCGACGTCGCCGGTGCGAATCTCCGGACCTTTGATGTCCATCATGATGGCGATTTCTCGCCCGACCTTCTGGGACACGTCGCGGATGCGTTTGATGACCATACGGGTCCACTCGTGATTGGCGTGTGCCATGTTGAGGCGCGCGACATCGGCGCCACCGAGAATGAGTTTTTCCAGCATCTCCTCGCTTTGGGTGGCCGGACCCAGGGTGAAGACAATTTTGGTTTGGCGCAGGGGACGTTTAGCATCGCTCATAATCGACTTTGATAATGAGACGGAGCGTTCGAGCAGCAACCGGTAATCGGTTTCAAACGCGTGACAGTTAGGTCGAACCCTAGACTAACTCAATAAACGGCGTTTCTCCGCCGGGATCGACGATCGAAATAGCGCATGATGACAGGCGCTCACGCAAAGGGCCGATGGAGGTTTCAACCGCGTCGAGGCTGTTGCAGTCCTCGGAAACGTGAGTGAGGTAGATGTGTTGCCAACGCGGGTTGGCTAACTCTTCGAGCACCTCGCGCACGCCTTCGTTAGAGAGATGGCCGTGGCGACCGGAAATACGTTGTTTGGTCGACCAGGGGCGACGGTGGTCGGCCTGCAGCAGTTGCGCGCAGTGGTTGGACTCGATCGCGAGCACATCGACCTCCCGCATCCGCTCACGCACGTTGTGCGGGACGTGACCGAGGTCGGTGAGCCAAGCTACGGTGCGACGGGGCGTGAACAGGTCACCGTCCTCCCCGGCAGTGAAAGTGAACCCGACCGGTTCCTGTGCGTCGTGGGGCACTGAAAAGGTATCTATCTCGAGATCGCGAAATTTGAAACGTGAGCCGGTCTCGAAGATTTGCCACGCGGCACGGTGCTTGAGTTTGGCCTGCACGGCGCGTGATGTCGGGGCGTTGGCAAAAACGGTGACATTGGGGTGTTTCTTGAGTGCATCGATACCCGCGGTGTGATCGCCATGTTCATGGGTGATGAAGACCGCGGAGATCTCGTCGAAACTCGTACCGGACTCTTGCAGCATCTGGCGTAGTTTGCGGCCGGAGAATCCAGCATCGATCAGCACGCGGGTATTGCCGGTCTCCAAGAGCGCAGCATTACCCGCACTGCCGCTACCTAGAATTCTGAACCGCATCGCCATGTAGATTCAGGTCAATGCGGCTAGGGGCAGGGGAGCAAGGGGTTTTGCGAAAACTTACCGACTTCGGTGAAAGTGGAGCTGGCCACCCGCTTTACTGTGCCGAATTCTGATTTCCACAATTTCGCGCCAACCATTGACGGATAACGAGATCCACGCAGGTTGTCGCCCGACCCATGTCTGCTGCATCTACTCAACGCCCCTCCGGTCCGGTTTATGTGACCCGCCAAGCGCATTTCAATGCCGCCCACCGTCTGCACAACCCGGCGAAGACCGTCGCCTGGAATCGCAAGATGTTTGGACCGTGCAATAACCCGAAGTGGCACGGACACAACTATGTGATCGAAGTCACCGTGGCGGGTGAGCCCGACCCTGATACCGGCTACGTCACAGATTTGGGCGATCTTAAGGCTGTGATGGAGGCGCGCATTCTGAAGCACGTGGATCATCGGAACCTCAATGAAGAGGTCTCCTGGCTGAAAGCAGTGATTCCGTCCGCGGAAAATCTAGCCATCGCATTCTGGCGTCGCCTGGAGCGACACCTCCCGGCAGGTCGATTGCATCGGGTGCGGCTCTACGAAACACCACGTAACTTCGTCGACTACTACGGACCCCGGGGAATACCGAGCTAAGTAACCTCTCTTAAATTATGGTCAGCTAATCCCGCCTTGCGGGTTTACGGTTATCGTTCCAACCGCCTGGCCACCCAAACTACCAAAAACGAAATGAATACCACCAGCACCAAGCCCATGTATCTGCACCGTTCGGACGGTGAAGCACCATCAATCGAGCGTCGCTACGATGCCGATTTTAAAGTGTCTCCGGAATACCGGGAATCGCTCCCGGATATGATGGATGCGGAAGAGGCCATCCCCGGCGCACCCGTTCCGATTCAACAAGTAGGCGTTTCTAATTTTCACCTACCTCTTCAGTTTAAAACGACCGCCGGGAAAGTGCTCACGCTCCAAGCTGCGATCACGGGCAGTGTTTCGCTAGAGGCCAATCTCAAGGGGATTAACATGAGCCGCATCGTGCGCTCATTCTATGAGCACGAGGATGATGTGTTCACGCCCGCCTTACTCGAGGACATCCTGGCTAAGTATCGCGAGAAGGTCGAATCGCTCGATGCCCGCATTAAGATCAGTTTTTCATATCCTATCCTGCAGGAGTCGCTACGCAGTGGCTTGTCGGGTTGGCAGTATTACGACGTTTCGTTCGAAGGTATCACCGATGAACACGGTCGTTTCCGTTCGTTCATCGAATTCGATTTCGTTTATTCCTCCGCTTGTCCGTGCAGTGCAGAGTTATCGGAACACGCCCGGGATGTGCGCGGGGCCTATGCGGTGCCGCACAACCAACGTTCGAAGGCGCGGGTAAAAGTGGAGATCGCTCCCTGCGCGGTGCTGACGATCGAGGACATGCAGGAGCATTGTCTCAACGCCCTCAAAACCGAAACCCAGGTGATGGTGAAGCGCGAAGACGAGCAGGCCTTTGCCGAGTTGAACGGCGCGCATATCAAGTTTGTGGAAGACGCGGCGCGGCTGCTTTATAAGGAATTCGCCGGAGATCATCGTATCGCAGATTTCCAAGTGGCGTGTGCTCACCTTGAATCGCTGCATTCGCACGACGCCGTTAGTGTGATCTGCAAAGGAGTCCCGGGTGGCTTCAAAGCTGACTTCATGGAGTTCCGCAGCCTAGTTTGCTGAGTGGCAGGAGTATCTTTTAACCACTACCGAGCGAAAGCGACACCCGAGGAGCGTAGCGAGGAGGCGATATACCCAGATTAATGCAGATAGCTCACGCACTGTAACGGAGAGTCCCAAATGAAGTGGACGGTTCTTACGGTGTAATAA
>CAJXQX010000104.1 GCA_913058185.1 uncultured Verrucomicrobiota bacterium | reverse complement strand
CTACACGTAAGGAGTCGTCGGCAGCGTCAGATGTGTATAAGAGACAGGAATGAGAATGAGAACGAGAATGAGGATGAGGGGGGAGAAGGGGGGTTGCGGTGGCACTTTTGGAGAGGCAGGGTGTCGGGCTCTGTTCGCATGATGGTTCGTAAATTTATATCTTTTCTTCTTCTGAGTGCTTTGCCGGGGGTAATTTTGGCCCAGCCGATTTCGATCACGCGCGCGGATGAGCGGCTGGAGGATTTGGTCACGCTGCAACGCGAGCTGCTGTTGCGGGCTTCGGTGGCGCAGGTGCAGGAGGACGTCGAAAGAATACGTCCACGGTTGCAGAATCTAGTCTTCGATTGGGAGGCGTATTTGCGTGATTACCCAGAAAAGACAGAGGGGTTGATCGGTTACTCGATGTTGTTGGGTAACCCGCTGCTGGATGAGCGGCACCGGGCGAAGGCATTGTTACTTAAGGCCAACATGCTGGACGCGAATTTGCCGATCGTGAAGAACCAGCTGGGCAAGTATCTGGCGGAAGAAGGACTGCCGTTACAGGCGTTACCGTATTTTGTCGCGGCGGCCGATCTCGTGCCCGAAGAGCCGCTCTATCACTATCAGATCGGTCAATTGCTGGGCGGGGCCCGGCAAGCGTTTTTGGAGAGTCCCGAATGGTCCGTGGACGCGATCGATAAGGCGATGCAGGCTGCGCTGGCCGAAGCGGTGCGGCTCGATCCCGAAAGCATTCCCTATGCGTATCGTTACGCTGAGTCGTTTTACGATCTGGAGAACCCACCTTGGGACGATGCGATGGCGGCGTGGCGAGAGCTCGAACAGCGGTCCGAGTCCCCCGTCGAACAACAGATGATGCGCCTGCACCAGGCCAATGTGCTGCTTTTTCAAGGCGAACTGGACACGGTCGAGACATTGCTCGCCGATTCATGGGACGAGGTATTGGAGGGTCAGCGAGACCGCCTACTGGAGCGGTTGGAACGACTGCGGAATCCGCTGCCAGAACCCTCCGAAAGCGAATCGGAGCTTGCCCAAGCGGAAATTGCGAGCGCGCCGAAATTTGTGGTGCCGGAATTTACCCCGGGTGCCGCGGTTGAGTATTCTTCGCTGAGCGCTACGGCCATGGCCGAGATCGAAGAAGGCACGACCATTAACGACGTGGTGGGCGACCACATCGATCAGACTGAGGAATCTGCGGAATGATGTTTCCCCGCGGGCTCTGCCTCGTTTAGCTCTACGCCTCCATGTCTTCTTGGTTGAATAAATTAGAGCGCCGGCTCGAGCCGCTCGCGATCCCCAACATCACACTCTACATCGTGATTGCACAGGTGTTTGTGCTGCTCGCGGTCTTGTTGGGCCAGATTCAGTTGAGCCAACTTCACCTGTGGCCGGTTCTCGTGACTCAGGGAGAGGTTTGGCGATTATTCACATTTGTTGCCGTGCCTCCCTCAACGGGGATGTTGGTCGCGTTCGCCCTGTATTTATTCTACCTCTACGGCAACGCACTGGAGGATTATTTTGGGGTCGTCCGCTACAATCTGTTCCTCCTAGTCGGTTACCTTCTGACTGTGGGTCTAGCGTTTATTTCTCCGTATGCGGCGGCGACCAATCTGTTTCTGGGTGGGGCGGTGTTTCTGGCCTTCGCGTTTCTGAATCCAGATTTCACGTTGAACTTGTTTTTCATCCTACCGGTGAAAATCAAGTGGATCGCGCTCATCACGTGGGTGTTTTACGGCTTCACCTTTATCGTCGGCGGGGCGACCGAACGACTCGGAGTTTTGGCCGCTACCGGCAATTTCCTGATCTTCTTCGGTAAGGATTTTATTCAGCGCGTCCGCATGGGACGCCATCGCGTGAAGCAGCAGGCCAAACGCGAGAAACTTCGCCAAGAACTCTCCGGCCCGATGCACAAATGTTCAATTTGCGAACGCGACAGCGACGCGAGCCCAGAACTTGATTTCCGTTACCGCACGGAAGGCGAAAACGAGGTGTGCTACTGTGATGAGCATCTGCCGCCGAAACAGGCCTGATTTTATTTAACGTGAATAGACCCAAATCCCACCGTCCGCGCAGTGCAGCGCCTGAACTCCACACTCCCGGCGATTGGCTGGCCTGGGCCGTCACCGAATACGAAAGCCACGAGCTCGCTCTCGGCCAGATTTCGGACAACGCCCACGACGAAGTACTCTACCTCATCCTGCACACCCTCGAGCTGCCGATGGATAGCGAGCCCGATGTTTTGGAGCGGGTGCTCTCGCCCGAGCAGAAGAAGTTGCTGAAAAAGATTTTCCGCCGCCGCATCTTGGATCATGTGCCCGCCAGCTACCTCACGCAGGAAGCATGGCTCGGTGAACATCGATTCTACTGCGATGAACGTGTGCTCACCCCGCGGAGCTATTTCTTGGAGCTCATTCCGACGCTCCCCTCCTACCTGCCCAAAGGCCTGCCGGTGCGCGACGTGGTGGATGTTTGCACGGGGTCGGGCTGCCTGGCGGTTTTACTCGCTTACCAGCATGGCGGTGCTCAGGTCGATGCCGTCGAGCTCTCTCCGGATGCTCTCGCCGTCGCCAAGATCAATGTTAAGGAGCACAAAATGGAAGACCGGATCACGCTGCACGAAAGCGATGTATTCGATGCGGTTCCCGAGCGACGCTACGACATTATTTTAAGCAACCCGCCCTACGAACCCAGCGAAGTGTGCGATAACTTGCCCAGCGAGTTTAAGCACGAACCACGCATGGCGCTCGATGGTGGTGCGGATGGGCTCGTGATTGTGCGTAAACTCCTCCAGCAGTCAGTTTCGCGTTTACACCCTCACGGCATCATCGTGCTCGAAGTCGGCGCGCAACGAACTGCGATGCAGAATGCCTGGCCGCGGCTGCCGATGCGCTGGCTCAAGACCCTCGATGGTATGAACTGTGTGTGCCTCATCCGCGCCGAAGATCTAGCCAAGCAGTTCGGGAACTGAGGTTGAAGCAACCGCCACTCCTCCAGCAGGGTTGGCGCGCTCGGCGAGCACGCCCTACCTTTGGCGCTGCGCCAATGCGCGCCCCAATCGGTTGAGATTTGAAGGTAGGGCGGTTCCGCCGAAACCGCCGTTTCAGTTCCCCGTTGTTCAGGGGAGCTGACCGTTCAGCTATTCGTGGTTTGAAACTTTGGGCTGCGTCGCGTGTGCTTATCTTATGACGCCATCCCCGGACGACGATCCTATCCTGGCTATCAGCCGCCCTCACGCGGATCTGATGAAATATTACTTGATCGCGGCCTTTGTGATCCCGCCGCTTTTTCCGATTCTCATGACGATCGGAGCCATCCGCTATCGCACGATGCGCTACAAGTTCACCGGCGAGGGGATTTCGATGAGTTGGGGGCTGCTGTTTCGGAAGGAGATCATCATCCAGTATTCGCGGATTCAGGATATTCATCTGCGTTCCAATTTGGTCGAGCGCTGGCTCGGGCTCTCGAAGGTCTTGGTGCAAACGGCCAGTGGCAGTTCAAGTGCCGAGATGACGCTCGAAGGAATTAAAGAATTCGAGGCGGTCCGCGATTTTCTGTATCATCGGATGCGGGGCGTGAAAGATATTGATCCGCCGGTCCAGGAGACGTCCGGAGGAGGCGATACGCTGGCATCGCCAGAATTGGCCGCGACATTGCGGGAAATCGCCGCCGAGTTACGTGGGCTACGGTCCGACATGGCGGCCCGAAAGGATGACGATGTTTAAGCGGCTCGAAGAGCGAGCGTTATTTTGGCTGCGGGTGCCGCCCGAACCGGTGCCGCCGGCGGGCGCACCAGGTTCGTTGCAGACGTTTCGGGCAGGAAAGAACTTTCTATATTTCCGCACGTTCTTGTGGGTCGGGACCCAGATCGGCGCGATCTTTGGTTTGTTGTTCTCCCTCTATTTTATCGACGAAATCGAATTGCAAATCGAGATGGAGCGAGCCACCGCCGAGCGAGAAGCCGCCGCCGAGATTGCGGGGCCACCACCAGAGGAGGAGGACGTTGCCCCCCCAAGGGTTGGGTTGGTCGAGGTAGAAGATGGGGTCTACGAAACGCTCGTTGATGAGGATGCAGAACCGACTCGGGAAACGGAGTTGGCTGATATTCCGCGAAACGTTTTCCACCAAGTTTTCCACAACATCGCGCCGTGGTGGTTGCGCGAGTTACCGCGGAAGATTCCGGGTGATGCGCTCTTCTGGATCAAGTTGGCCGAGGTATTCGGGTTGTTTTTGTTCTTCCTCCAGTTCTTCTGGTCGCTGTTGGCGGTGCGAATCGATTATTCGCAACGTTGGTATATGGTGACAGATCGCAGTCTGCGACTGCGCTGGGGTGTCGTGAAGATTCAGGAAACGACCATGAGTTTCGCCAATCTGCAGCAGGTGTCGGTGCACCAAGGGCCGTTGCAGCGGTTGCTCAAAATTGCCGATGTCGAAGTGCGCTCGGCGGGTGGTGGTTCCGGCGAGGACGAGAAAGGCACGGGCGACTCGATGCACCGCAGTGTGTTTCATGCCGTGGAAAATGCATCCGAAATTCGCGACCTGATTCTGGCGCGTTTGCAATTTTACCGTCAGGCGGGGTTGGGTGAGCCGGACGATGCTAATCAGTCCGCGGAAGTGCCGGTGTTCGTGAACCGAAGTGACGATGTAGATGCCCTAGTGGCAGCGCAGGAATTATTGGGCGAGACGAAGGCGCTGCGGGCTGAGTTGAGCTGAACTTAGCAGGAGGCGGCGGGGCAGGATACCGGGCTCAGTTTGTCCGACGAAGCATTAGTCGCCTCTGACGACCTCGGCGAAGTTGGACGACCCCGACTACAGCGAAGAGAACGAGAATGAGAACGAGTAAGAGGAGGGATTGGTTGTAGCCGGGCTCGGCATGTCCGACGAAGCCTAGGCGAAGTCGGGTGACCCCGGAGCGTGGTAATGGGCTCGTGTCGGGTCTAGTCCTTAAACCCGATACGGTTCCAGACCATGCCTTCCATGTGGTTGGCGGGCCAGCCTTCGAGGGAGGGGTGAATCAGCTTGTTGCGTGAGTAAAATCCGACCGGGACAAGGGGCATTTCATCTAAAAGGATTTGGTCCAGCTCATCGTAAAGTTGGTAACGTTTCTTTGGATTCATTTCCTGGCGGGCGGCATCGAAAATCCGATCGTAGTCCGCATGACTCCACCCGGACTCGTTGGCGGGTGAGTTGGTGGTGACGAGCTCGTATAACTCGGCGGGTTCGGGCGAAAACGGCAACCATCCTGCTCGAGAAATCTGATACTGAAGCTGACGGCGGGTATCGAGAAACACCTTCCATTCTTCGTTGCGCAGAGAGACCTTCACGCCGAGAGAGGCCTGCCACGTCTGTTGGTAGGCTTCTGCCATCTGGCGATTGCGATCCAAAGTATTATAAAGGTATTCAACGGCCGGAAAATCTTTTCCCTCAGGGTAACCCGCAGCGGCCATGAGTTGACGAGCCTCTTCGACGGATTCGGTGATCAAGGAGGTGGGCTGATGGCCATCCTTGGTCCCGCGAATCAATGATAGAGCGGGGGCACCACCGGTGCGCAGAACAGCATCGACCAGTTGCTGGCGATCAATGGCCAGAGCAAAGGCGCGTCTAACGCGGGTGTCATCGAAGGGAGGGTTGGTGGTATTAAACGACAGATAGCGGGTTCCGACGCGGGGGAGGGTGACAAGGGCGGGGTCTTGAGCTTCGCGATAGCCTTCGATTTTGGAGGCAGGAAGACTGTCGATGATGTGAAGTTGGCCGGACCGCTAGCTTCGTTCCATCGTATCGAGATTATCGAAGGCGAGAAAACGGATGGCATTCAAGCGAGGCGGAGCGTGATGATGAGGGTTCCGCTCCACTTGTACGTATTGACCGTATTTCCACTCCGTCATCGTGAACGGTCCATTGGTGATCAATCGATCGGGTCGCAGAAAGTCGGCCATGGGATTGAAGAAACCACCGGCCGCTTCGACGGAAGCTTCATGCAGGGGGAAAAACGGATAACCGGTAAGGCGATCGAGGAACAGAACGTCGGGTTCGGTGAGTTCTATTTCCAGCGTATGTTCGCCCGGGGAGCGAATACCTACTGAATCGGGATCGGAATTTGCCCCGGTGCGAAATTCAAACGCCCCGACGATCGGGTCACCGAAGTTACCCAATTCGGCGGCGATAGACGGAGTCAACCAGCGCTGGAACGAGCGGACCCAATCGGTGGCGGTGATGGGCTCGCCATTTGACCATTTGGCTTCGGGGCGCAGGTGGAACGTGTAGGTGCGACCATCTTCGGAAATCTCCCAATTGGCGGCAGCGGCCGGCACCATGCCGGTGGCAGTTTCATTCCAATCAACCAGCGGCTCCCACAGCGCCGACATAATGAAGCTCTCAGGCGATCCCGTGCAGCGATGCGGGTCGAGGGTGGAGGGCTCGGAGCCGACGGTGATCAGCAGGAGATTTTGGCTCCGGGCCTCATCGATGGGGCTGACTCGATTGCAACTGGTGACCAGCAGTAGAACTGACGAGACAACTGCCGTTAGAAACCAGCGGGAACGGGATAGCATGACCCGACCGGAGCAGGTCGCTGACTAAACCTCAATCGTTACCGGCGGGCTCGTCGGGTTTGCGAGTGGGCAGGCCAGCTTTCTGCCAATCGCCGAAGCCGCCAACATTGGCGACGGAGTATCCGGCTTTGGCCAGCAGCGCGGCGGCTTGGCCGGACCGGTTGCCCGAGCGACAGTAGAGGAGGATCTGTTTGTCCTTCGCGTCTTCTAGCACGTGGGCCCATTTTTTCCGGGAGCCCTTCAGGTCGCTGAGGGGCAGGAGGTAGGCGGGAGCGGCGACACCGGAATTCCATTCATCGGGTTCGCGCACATCAATCAGGATGGCGGATCCAGCTTTGACGCGGGCAGCGGCTTCAGGGGGTGAAACGCGCCCCCCCATAGATTTGGCCGTTTGCGCGAACATGGAGCGCACGGTGAAGAACAGGAAAAACCCGATGACAAGAAGCAGTAGTTTGGTGACGGGAGTCATGATGGTGAAAGTGAATGGAGCTCGGGCATTAGCCCATAAAAAACCGGCACCTTGACGGATGCCGGTTTGAAAAAAGGGGAAAGGACGGGATCCCTTAAGGAGTCTCGGGCGTTTCCGTGATCTCGAGTTCCGCAGGTCCGGCGGAAGGAGGGGCTGGAGGGGTCACGATATCAAGCAACTCGACCTCGAATACGAGAGCGGCGCCGCCGGGGATCGCTCCTGAACCGCGATCGCCATAGCCAAGAGCGGGAGGGACGAAGAGTTTCCACTTCGATCCCACGGGCATAATTTGCAGAGCCTCAACCCAGCCTGATATCACGCCGGTGACAGGGAAGTCGATCGGTGAGCCGCGCTCGACTGAACTATCGAAAACGGTGCCGTCGGTCAATGTGCCGTGATAGTGCACTTGCACGGTGTCGGTTGAAGCCGGGATCGCACCCGTGGCAGCGGTGAGCACTTCGTATTGGAGACCAGTCGAGGTCGTGATGACGCCTTCGCGGCCGCCATTGGTGACGAGGAATTCAGCCGCTTTGGCTCGTTCCCCGGCGACAGCAGCTTGCGCAGCCTCTGCGACTTCACCGGCAGAGGCCTCGGCCCGGGCGCGGATTTCAGCAAAGGCGGCCTGCATCTCTTCGGCGTTGAGGATCGACTCGGAATTGGTGGCGCCGGAACGTAAGCCAGCGACCAATGCTTCGACATCGACGGTGAAGTTGGGATCTCGGCTGATCTCGCCACCGATATTACGACCGATGCCGTAGCTTACCTTTTGGTCGAGAGTTTCGAGCGTCACGCCGGGGGCGGAAGCTGATGCGGAAGCGGGAGCAGGCTCGGAGGCCGCGGCTGGATCGGACATTTCTTTGGTGGGTTCGGCTTTATTGCACGCGACCAGACCAAGCAAAAGAGACGAAGAAAGGACGAGGGTTGAGAGTGATCGGAGGGAGGTATTCATGGTGTAAACCGATCAGTGAGTAGAACGAAAAGCCCTCTGACAAGTCTTGCGATGGGTTTTATGACCCCAGATATTGGCGAGTGGAATGGGGCAAAGGAGGTTGCGTTGCCTGTGAAAGGGAGGTGCCGTGCGCGCATCATGCGCGATGTAGAAATCATTCAGGAACCGACAGAATTGTTCAAGATTCTCAAATTCGAGAGCCTCGTGGCGAGCGGTGGCGAAGCGAAGTCCGTGGTCGCGGAGGGCATGGTCAAGGTGAACGGCGAGGTCGATACCCGGAAGCGTCGCAAGATCATGGTCGGCGACGTAGTAGAGTTTGCTGGCCATGAGATGCGTATCCGATTGCGGGTGCGTTGAGCCTGAAGCGAAGGGGCTGGATCACTTCAATCTGGGGACTTGAGTCTTGGAATCGCTTACCTGATACCTACTCGCAGCGTAGTCCCCCCGCTTTTCATAAATCCCTTTTTCCGATGCTAAGAACTGTTTTCCTCCTCTTATTTGTATGTAGCGCCGCTTTGGTGAGCGCGATTCCCGAGCGGGTGCCGGGGCTGGTGGAACCGGCCACGAACGAATATCTATCAGGCAAGGTGGTGTGGGCTGATGTGCTGAGCACCGAACCCAATACGACAGCCCGGTTTTACGGCGCACTCTTCGGTTGGACTTCGCGAACTCTCGCCGGCGAGACCGGCAAATACACCATTCTGTCTACTTCGGCTGGTCCGGTGGTAGGCGTGGGTCGTGGCCCAGATCGCAAAGACGATCACCCGGCCACTCGATGGGTGGGGTATTTCTCGAATCGCAATTTGAACGCGGCAGAAGGGGCCATCATCCAGGCTGGAGGCAGAGTATTGGCTGGACCGATGTCCGTCCCACAGCGCGGGTCACAAATCATTGCGGCGGATGCCGAGGGCGCTCTATTCGGATTGATGGATGCTTCAGCGGGAGATCCGGCTGACGGAAAAGTCGTCGAAGGAGGCTTGTTTTGGGCTAACTTATTTTCCGAAGATCCCGGGGCAGCGGCGGCATTTTATCGCACGGTGGCGGGGGTGAATGCCCGTTCCGCGAGTGGCTCGAGTCACGTGTTGGCCGCGAGTGGTGCTGATCGTGCGAGCATCAGCCCGATCGATGTCGACACGTCCGTCACTCCGACGTGGGTGCCGTTTTTCCGCGTAAACTCGATGGAACGAAAACTCAAGCTCGCCAAACGACTGGGGGCAAAACTCGTCATTGAGCCTCGAACTCTCAGCAATGGCTCACTCGTAGCCGTGTTGGCCGACCCGCTCGGTGGGGTTTTTGCCCTGGCCGAATTTAACGAAAAATAAAGGCCTCAGACTATGAACTCATTTCGTAAATCCTCTTTTCGTTTTCTCGCTGCGGTCTTGCTCATGGGAGTGTTTGGTTTGGCGGGCTGCTCCAGCACAAAATACACGGCAGCTCCTTCCAGTGAGAATTTGACCTATATGGGCCTTAAGTTTGAAAAAACCCTCTATGGTGGTCCTTGGTATGGACCGAAATATACTGCTCCCCGTGTAGTGGTGGCGCCGACCCTAGCGAACGGCGAGTGAGGCCGGTCCGAGTGAATCAGTAGCGGCCCCCAAATCTCCCGATAGCGCTGGCGCCGACGGAGGGTCTAGGTTTTCCGGCCATCCGTCACTGCAAGAGACATCGTCGGCAATGATTAACCCGCCCAAAGGGGGCACCCGATAGTTTGCTCAACAATTGACCGAGTCGGTTGCCTCTTTACTCAGTTCATCGGGGCCAAATTCCGGGCAGCAGGAGCCGCGAATGATGTAGCACTCGTCGCAGATGATCACATCTCCCATATGAGTGGTCGTTTCGATGCCGCAGCGCGAGCAGATGGGTTTGGTTTCGGGCGTGTTCATGTGAGTTACGCTCAGTTGGCGGACAGATTGTTTACGATCTGATCGGGATGATCGGTGAAGAGTCCATCCACTGCAACGGTGTCGATGAAGACCTTCACCAAGGCGTCAAAGTCAGGCACGTCTTCGGGAAGCTCGTCTGTCCGGAACGTGTAGGGGTGGACGAGCAATCCGGCCCGGTGCGCCTGGGCGACGAGAGGGGTGAGAATCGGGGTGCCCGTGGGTGTCGTGCTAGCCAAAATCTGATTCAAATGCGGGCCAATACCTTGGGCGTAGGTCGCGATCTGCTTCAATCCAGCAGCCGTGAGCATGCTATCGTAGTCCGCGTTGGCATGGTTCCAGGAGTCGAGTCCGATGAGCTGGATCAGAGGGAGATTAGTTTTGAATTTGGAGCGTAGGCGTTTGAGTTCACTCGCTTCGAAACATTGCACAAAAATCGGTGCGCCCGGTTTCAAATAGCCGAAGCGCTCGAGCACGGGCAGCAGGGCCGCGCTCAGATCCTTCCCTTCTTCGGCATGCCAGCTTGGGGATTTGATCTCGGGGTAGATGCCGACGTTTCTTTCGGTGCTTTGATTGAG
Organism: uncultured Verrucomicrobiota bacterium; assembly: GCA_913058185.1. GTDB lineage: Bacteria > Verrucomicrobiota > Verrucomicrobiia > Opitutales > Opitutaceae > Actomonas. The sequence continues at coordinate 1,581 of CAJXQX010000104.1, read as the reverse complement.
CCCTTGGATCAAAGTGATTTGTTCCTCTAGGCGACAGAGTCGAAATGGACCGGGTTGAATCGGGAACCGATCGGGATACACGCGTTGCCCCGTCTCCACGTTGATGCGCTCGTTCGCGCGCAGCTGCTGCAATTCACTCCAGTCAAAATCAATCGCGTAGTATCGCCCGTCCGCTCTCGCGCGATCAGGAAATATCGCCGCCACGTTTGTGGTCATTTCGAGATGAACATCGTGGAGCACGACTAGGACATCGTCGCGCGACATGACCAGGTCCTGTTCGATATAATCTGCGCCGAGTGCGTGGGCGTAGGCTGCCGCGGCGAGGGTGTGCTCCGGCAGATAACCCGAGGCGCCACGATGGGCGATGACGACGGGTCGAGCGTGAACCGCGGCACCGATCATTAACCAGGCAATGAAGAGGATCGTTGTGCGTCGCATGAAAGAGAGAGGAGTGGAATTAGACTCGCAGTCGGGGCGCTCTGCGTGCCGAGGAGTTTGATGGCGTGCAGTGTCTGCGCCTACGGCAAAGATGCCACACTCATCTGGAAGTTGAGCCGGTCGATGCCACCGAGTGCTGCATCAATGGACTTCACTTTGTTTACTACCTGATCGGCATCACCGACGATGAGCGCGCCGGTGGCCCCGGTGAGGGCATCGAAGTGATCGCGGGTGACGGGCGCCCAGCCTCGTTCCCGGCCGATTTCGGTGAACGCTCGCGCGTAGCCGGGGAAAAACGTGTCGGCGGCTTGTTCGTTGGTGTCGGCCACATATCCGAGTATGTGCAGTCCGACTTTCAATTTCTCCGGCGGATGTCCGGCGCGGGCGCCCGCTTCGCGGTAGTGGTCGACTAAGGGTCGGAATTGATGCGGTTCACCACCGATGATCGCTACCATGAGCGGTAAGCCGAGGGTGCCGGCTCGTTCGAAGGACTTGGGGGTGCCGCCGACGCCCACCCAGATCGGCAGTTCGGGTTGCAATGGTCGGGGATAAACGGATTGCCCCGTTAGCGTAGGGCGGTGGCGCCCCGACCAATTAACCTCGGTGTTGGCCCGAATCTTCAGGAGGAGATCCAACTTTTCGGTAAATAGGGAATCGTAGTCTTTCAGCTCATGGCCGAAGAGCGGGAAGGACTCGGTGAACGAGCCTCGTCCTACGACGATTTCAGCGCGTCCCTCGGAGATGAGATCGAGTGTGGCAAAGTCTTGGAATACCCGCACGGGATCGGCGGCACTGAGCACGGTGACGGCGCTGGTGAGGCGAATCTGTTTCGTGCGGGCGGCCGCCGCAGTCAGGATGACGGTGGGCGACGAATCGAGAAAATCGTGACGGTGGTGTTCCCCAATCCCAAACGCATCGAGTCCAGCCTCGTCTGCGGTGGTGATTTCCTCCAACAGATCGCGCATACGATCCACGGGAGCAGGCGTGATCCTGCGTAGAGGGATCAGGACGAATTGCGACGAAACTATCTAAGCCGAGCTGCAAGAGCACGCTACGTCCGAATTAGAATTTGTTCAAATCAAGCGCGCGGTGCGTTACCTACGGATTTCAGCGCCATCTCGAAGAAGTAGAAACCGAAGCCCA
>CAJXQX010000103.1 GCA_913058185.1 uncultured Verrucomicrobiota bacterium | reverse complement strand
CCTATGAACGTCCTTCTCATCACCAGTGACCAACAACGTTGGGATTGTCTAGGACGGCTCAACTCGGCAATTAAAACACCCAACCTTGATCGCCTCGCCGATCGCGGAATTCTGTTTGATCGGGCTTATACGGTTAACCCGGTTTGCACACCTTCGCGGTGTAGTTTGTTGACCGGTCAGTATCCATCGAAGCACGGCTGTTTTCATGTCGGCACCAATCTACCCGACGACACTGGCCCCACCGTCGCTCATCGATTTTCCGAAGCAGGATACGACACCGCGCTGTTAGGTAAGGCTCATTTTCAAGCCTGCAAAGACCCCGCCAGCCCGGAGTCCGCTCCCCACGTGCACGACCTCGATTACTTCGATCAGTGGTTTGGTCCCTACTTCGGTTTCGATCACACTGAACTGGTTATCGGCCATACCTCCGAACCGCACGCCGCTGGCATGCACTATGGAGCCTGGTTGCGCGCCCAAGGCGTCGATCTCCCGTCCTACTTCGACATCCACGATTACGATCACTACGGCCCGTGGGAATTACCGGTCGAACAACACGGCTCGACCTGGGTCGCGGAACGCACGTTGGCCGCTATCGATCGCGCGGCCGAAGCTCAGAAACCGTTTTTCCATTGGGCTAGTTTTCAGGACCCACACAACCCCTACGTCGTTCCCGAACCGTGGGCCTCGCTCCATGATCCGACTGACGTGCCGACTCCGGCACCGTCGCAGGGTTTATCCACCAAACCCGACTTCTACGCCACCCTCGCAGCCGGTGACTTTTATGGCGACGATCCCGAGCTCCAAGACAAAGTCTGGGGCGACGCCAAGGTGCGTCCCGAACTCTCCGCCGAAGATACTCAAAAAGTCCGGGTCGTCTACTACGGCATGGTGAGTCTGATGGACCAACAGATTGGCCGTATTCTAGACCGCCTCGAAGCCGACGGCACTATCGACGACACCCTCATCGTATTCACCTCCGATCACGGCGACTACCTCGGCGACCATGGTTTTTGGGGCAAAGGACTACCGACTTACGAAGGCATGCAACGCGTGCCATTTATCGTAGCTCACCCGGCCTGCAAAAATCGGGGCGAGATCAGTCATGCCTTGCAGTCACTCGTCGATGTCCCGGCCACGTTGCTAGCCGCCGCCAACTTGCCCCCGCCAGCCGGGAACCAAGGCCTCGATCAATCCGCGGCGTGGATCGATCCTACGAAAAAAGTCCGCGATCATTGCCGGCTCGAATTCCGGCCGGCCCAAGGTCCCTACAAACAAGTCACCTTCATTGAGGACCGTTACAAACTCGTGCTCTACGACACCCGTGACTACGGCGAACTCTACGACCTGGCAACCGACCCTCATCAAGCGCGTAATCTCTTCAACGATTCCTCTCATGAATCACTCCGTGGAACCATGATCGCCAAGTATCGAAACCTGGATACCACTCCCGACCTGATCCGACCTCGCATGGCCGTGGCTTAGAAGATTCAGTCGAGTCACTCTTTTCAAAATTCCCCAACAATGATCATCAAGAAAACAGCGGTCTTAGTTTCCCTACTGGGCTTATTTTCATACCTGCCCTGTCACGGACAAAACCAAGCAGACCCGTCCCGCCCTCCGAACATCGTTTGGATATTTGTCGAAGACATGAACGACTGGATGGGGGCCTACGGAGATGATTCCGTCCCCACTCCTAATATAGATCAACTGGCCGCGGATGGGGTGCGGTTTGATCGCGCGTATATGCCGGCGGGAGTCTGCTCCGCCACCCGCTCGGCCATCGCATTCGGTAGCATGCAAACCAGCCTGGGGATTCATAACCACCGCAGTTCCCGTCAGCACATTCCGGAAGAAGCCACCCGCCTGCCCAAAAAATTCAAAACCGTCTATCAACAGCTCCGGGAAAACGGTTACTACGTGATCAACGAAGGCAGTAAAAATGACTTCAATTTCATTTGGCCCGTCCGCAGCGGGAGCGAAGGTGCGAAAATCCAATTGAAACGCTTTGAAGGGCCCTATGGCACCGGAGCCTATGCAACTACCAACGAGGCCGACCTGCTCTATGACCTGAATATTGAAAAATTCGCCCCGTCTGGCCCCGTCTGGCAGGGTCGCCCGAAGGACAAACCCCTGTTTATTCAATTCCAACTCAAGGGAGGCAAAAACAACGGCAACTATGCCGGCGCACCTAAACTCCCCAAAGGGAGCAGCCAGACGCATTTCGATCAGTCCAAGGTCGACGTGATGCCCTACTACCCCGATCTACCATCCATTCGAAAAGAGATCGCCCACCACTACGACTGCGTGCGGCAAACCGACGAAGAGGTCGGCCAAATCATGGACATGTTGAAAAAAGACGGCCTCTACGAAAATACCGTTTTCTTCTTTTGGACGGATCACGGCATGAAACTCTACCGCCACAAACAGTGGCTCTACGAAGGCGGCATCCGCGTGCCCATGATCATGAGCGGCCCCGGTATTGGTAAAGGGGTGGTGCGTCAGGATCTCGTCAGCGGCATCGACATCACCGCGACCACCCTCGCCCTCAGCCGAATCGCGAAACCTGATTGGATGGAGGGGCAAAACCTCCTCGCCCCCGACTACAAAAGAGACTTTGTGATTTCCGCCCGGGATCGCTGTGACTTCACGATCGAACGGGTCAGAGCCGTGACCACAAAACGCTTCAAATATCTGAGAAACTTCATGACCGATCGTGCCTTCATGCAGCCCTCCTACCGAGATGGAACCGAGGTGATCGAAGCGGCCCGTAGTCACTATCAGGCGGGCAAAATGACTCCGGCGCAAAGTTTCCTCTGGTCTCCCGAACGCGTTCCCGAAGAGCTCTACGATCTGGAGAATGATCCCCATGAGATCACGAATTTAGCCTCTGATCCTGCCTACGCGGACATCCTCAAACAGCATCAACACATTCTGCAAAACTGGATCACGGAAACGGACGACCAAGGCCAATACCCCGAGTCGATCGATTCGCTACGAGGCGTCCTCGTCCAATATCCTGACGTGGCCGTTAATCCGGAATACGATAAGGCGAGATAGTCACCCCATTCCCTCAGCCCCTAGCATACTTTTATGACTCCCGTTCATATGTCTAAAACTCCATTCTGCTGTCGCCTCCACGCCTACCGGCAATTGGTTCGCGCGCTCTCCCTATCGGCGATCTTGCTGTGGGGTGCCTTCGGTGCGGCCCTGCCTAGCCGAGCAGATTCAGCCGAACGACTCGACCGGCCCAACATCATCTTCATTCTAGCGGATGACCTCGGTTACGGAGACATTGGTGTCCTTTGGCAAAACTCCGTCGCTGGCGAAAAAAAGCTGCGCTCGCCCAACTTCGACCGCATGGCCCGGGAGGGTATGATCCTCAACCAACACTACACCGGCGCTCCGGTCTGCGCTCCGGCTCGCGGTAGTCTGCTGGCCGGCGTGCATCAAGGTCACGCCGCGATCCGCAACACCGACTTCGACAACGCCCTCGATCACAACCACACCCTCGGCAGCACCCTGCAACAAGCTGGCTACGCCACCGCCTTGATCGGTAAATATGGCCTGCAAGGCGAAGGCGACTCGCCCACCTCATGGACCGCCTACCCTACAGAACGGGGCTTCGATTTCTTCCACGGCTACGTGCGGCACACCGACGGCCATCAACACTATCCGGCCAATCGCTGGGAGATCGGGAACAACGCATCCCATCAAAGCCCCAAAGAACTCTACGAAAACGAGCGCGAGATTTCCGCCGACCTCGACAAGTGCTTCACGCCGGATCTGTTCACCGCTCGCGCCAAAAAATGGATCACTGACCACCAATCGAAGCAGGCCGCCCAACCCTTCTTTCTCTACCTTGCTTACGACACGCCTCACGCGGCGCTGCAACTCCCCACCACGGCGTATCCCACTGAGGGCGGAACTCAGGGCGGCGTGCAATGGATCGGCGCCCCGGGCCACATGATCAATACCGCCACCGGCACCATCGATTCTTGGCGCCATCCCGAATACGTCGATCGGGGTTGGACCGATGAAGAAGAACGCTTCGCCACCCTCGTTCGCCGGATGGACGACAACATTGGCGATCTGCTGCAGACCCTGCGCGACCTCGAAATCGACGACAAAACCCTCGTCGTTTTCACGGCCGACAACGGCCCCCACAATGTCCACTACCTAACCGACGGCAGTTACGCCCCGACGTCCTTCGATTCCTTTGGTCCCTTCGAAGGCATCAAGCGCGATTGCTACGAAGGCGGCGTGCGGCAACCGACCTTCGCTTGGTGGCCTGACCACATCACCCCCGGACGTATCGATCATACTCCGACCCAATTCCAAGACTGGATGGCCACCTTCTGTGAGTTGGCTCAATTGCCCACGCCCGCCCGGAGTGATGGCGTCCCGCTGGTCCCTCTGCTCACGGGGAGTGGCGATCAACGCGAAGGCATTGTTTATGTGGAATTCAACCAGCGTGGTCAGGTGCCCAACTACGAAGAGTTCCCCACCCACGCCGGCGAAAAACGCCTCAACCAACAGCTCATTTTTCTCGACGGATACAAAGGGGTTCGCAACGACATCCAGACGCACGCCGATCACTTTCAAATCTATGACGTTCGAACCGATCTCGCAGAAGCACACGATCTGTTCGCGGCTCCGCCGCCTGGCCAATCGGCCTACTTCAAGACGCTCCAACAGCGCATGAAAGACCGGGTGCTCCAACTGCGCCAAATCGAACGGGACGATCCCTTCGATCCCAGCACCGACAAGGTGGAAGCGCGTCCGTATGACAACGAACTGGTTCCTCCTGTGACGGTAGCCGTGACTGCCGGGGTCGAAGTCAACGCCTACGAGGGATCGTGGCCTTGGCTACCCAACTTCTCCGCGCTTACTGCCGTCAAAACGGCCCACGCGGCGACGTTCGACGCCGCCCGTCACCTCACGCGGGCCTCCAACGCAGGTCTCTCCTACCAAGGATTCCTGCAAGTGCCGGCCGACGGGACCTGGACATTCTACGCCGACTCCGATGCCGGCATGCACCTGCGCATTCACGATTCCCAGGTCATCGACGACGACTTCAATCACGACGGATCCGAGACGCGTGGAACCATTCGGCTCGCCGCCGGATTGCATCCCTTCACCCTGTCCTACCGGACCATCGACGAAGCTCCTCGTTTGTCGCTGCAGTGGTCGGGTCCAGCCACGGCTAAACAACCCCTTCCTGATGCAGCGCTGTTTCAGAGCCACGTTCCCGGTAGTTAAACATCCCGCCCTTGCCGGAGCCTTCCGGGATCCAAACTTGCCCTGTATCGTCCGCCTAAAACGATCATTAGTTTGGTTTTCGTGGGTAAATTCCCCGTTGCTTGCTTCGGCTTAGCTGTAGCCGGTCTCGCTGAGGCCGGAACGGTGGAGTGAATCACTGTAGCCGAGAGGAAAAAAACCGGGGGCAGCGCGCCCGGCTGCAGTTGCCATTGGGGAAATACCCGGAGGCTCGCTGATAGGGATCGGGTCAATTTTCATCGATAATCATTTTGAATCAAAGAGGCAGGTCGCTTCAAATTAGATCCTTGAAGACTTGGCTTTCCAATTACGTCTCCGCTCAGAAAGCGGCCCTTGATTCCATCTCACCGCTCGAGGTTGAAAACGCGGTTAATCTCCTGCGCGAGGCGCACACCAACGATCGACAGGTTTTTGTGATTGGCAATGGCGGGAGCGCCGCCAACGCGTCGCACTTCGCCACCGATTTGGGCAAGGGTTCATCGGACGCGCTGGGCAAACGATTCCGGGTCATGTCTCTCACCGACAATACCCCTTGGATCACTGCTCTCGGTAACGACGATGACTATTCCGACATTTTCCGGCGTCAGTTGGAGAACTTCGCCCGTCCCGGAGATCTCGTGCTAGCCATGAGTGTGAGCGGCAATTCACCAAATTTGGTTAAAGCCACCGAATGGGCCAATCTCAACCAACTCACCACCATCGCACTGGTGAGTGCCCTCCCCGGGAAACTCTCCACTATCGCGCAACACGTCATTACCGTAAATAGCACCCACTTCGGTCGGGTCGAGGACGCGCACATGGGCATCTGTCACATGTTAGCCTACGCCTTCATGGAAGTGAAGACACCGGACGATTCCTGATCTCATCACGCTGCAGAGCGAAATAGATTCGCGATCTTAAGCTGCGGTGAAGCGTTTGTTAAGAAATCGTTAAGATCCCCCAAAGGAGTGGTTTTTTAAGATCGAATGGGAACTAACCCATTCCGATTCGGGTCACGATAGCGCATACCAGAGGGCTTTCCTTTGGACCCAAATCTAGATGTTTGACTGGGCCAGGTTGAACATCGGACCCCCACCCTATCATGAAGAGATGTCTCCCTAGCCTGGCCCTGATTCCTATCTTGGCCGCATGCCTTTCGGCCCAGGATACCCGCGTGCCGGTATTGCCCATCGCGCCCCACGATTACGACAGCGTGACGTTACCGGCGCACTTTCTAACCAACGCGTTCCCGGCCAATGATCCGTTTCAAAATGCAGTCATCGACAACGACAATACCCCGGCCACCAATGCGACAACCGACGACGGCGCGACCCTGGGTCGCGTTCTATTTTACGATCGGAAGTTGAGTGCCAATGGCACGGTTGCCTGCGCGTCCTGCCATTTGCAGGAAAACGGATTCGCGGATCCCGTGCCACTCAGCGTGGGCTTCGATGGAGGTCTCACCGGACGCAACTCGATGGGCCTCGCCAACGCCCGCTTCTACGACCCTGGAAAATTCTTCTGGGATGAACGCGCCGAGACTTTGGAGGATCAGGTGCTCATGCCCTTCCAGGATCAGGTCGAAATGGGTCTCACTCTCGAACAACTTGTGAGCATTGTCGCGGCTCAAGACTACTACCCCGAACTCTTCACCAACGTGTTCGGTGACCCCGCGGTGAACAGCGACCGCATCTCCCGTGCTCTAGCCCAATTCGTCCGCAGCATGGTCAGCATCGACAGCCGCTACGACCAAGGTCGAGCCATGGTAAACAATCCGCTCGATAATTTCCCCAACTTTTCCAATGCCGAAAATCGCGGCAAAAACATTTTTATCGATCGCGGCGGACCCGGTGGTCCGGGAGGCGGAAACGGTCAGGTTTCCTGTGCCGACTGTCACGTCACCGAAGCCTTCATCAGTCCCTTCTCCGGCAGTCCGCATGATAGTGGCACATCGGCTGCGACCAACAACGGTTTGGATCGCGTTTCCACCACCGATCTCGGTATCGCGGGCGCCACGGGCAACGTTGCCGATACCGGGAAATTCAAAGTGCCTTCGCTACGCAACATCGCGGTGACGCAGCCCTACATGCACGACGGTCGCTTCAACAACCTCGATCAGGTGCTCAACTTCTATGACGGGGACATCCGCAACCACGCGCAACTTTCCAACGTCCTGCGGGGCAACAACGGCAATGCCAATCAGATCAATCTGAATGGCGGTGAGCGCCGAGATATCGTCGATTTCCTCGAAACCCTCACCGATCAATCGTTCCTGACCGATCCCAAGTTCGGTGACCCGTTCGTAGCGGCTGCGGATGCTCCCAACAACTCCGATGCCACGGTCATGAATCTATCGACTCGAGCTCCCGTCAGTCCCGGCGACGGCGTGCTGATTCCGGGCTTCGTGATTTCGGGCTCCGGCAGCAAAATGCTGCTCATTCGCGGCGTCGGCCCCACCCTCTCCGACTTCGGAGTGAGTGATCCCCTTTCCGCCCCAGAACTCACTTTGTATTCCGGCAACAATATCCTCGCGACCAATCGCGATTGGTCGACGTCCGCGGATGCCGCCGCTATCGCAACGACCGCCGCCTCCGTGGGCGCCTTCGCTCTGACCCAAGGACGAGCCGATAGTGCGTTGTTAGCCGATGTCGCTCCCGGAAGCTACACCATCCACCTCGCGAGCGCCGATGGTTCGACGGGCTCTGGACTGATCGAAGTCTACGACGCAGGAGGCAACGCCGAGGCTCAGTTAGTAAACCTTTCTGCCCGCGCCGAAGTCAGTCCTGGGGGCGAAGCCCTTATCCCGGGGTTCGTGGTCAGCGGCACCGATGCCCGCACCTACTTGATTCGAGCAATCGGTCCCGCCCTCGCTGGGTTCGGGGTGAATAATCCTTTGGCCGACCCTCAACTGACGGTCTACCAAGACGGCGTCCTCATTTCGATGAACGACGATTGGTCAGATTCCGGCACCGCCGCCCAAACCGCCTCGCTCGCCGCCGCGCTTGGCGCATTCGCCCTGCCCACCAACAGCGCAGATGCCGCGGTCACCCTCGCCCTAACCCCCGGTTCCTACACGATCCACGTGACGGGCAACGGTGATACCGGCGGGGCGACGCTGGTTGAGATCTACGCAGTGCCGTAACGCCGGTTCAATCCCGCCCTAGTAGCCAGTCCCACCCGGTTTTCCAAACCCGGCGTGGGGCGGTTCGTTGTTCCCAGTAAGCCTTCGCACTTTCGGACGTCATGATCCCCACCGGGCCAGTATAAATGCCGCCGGTTTGGGCTTCATCATACACCCGCACCGTAAGCACATTACCGGTTGCCCGTAGTAGGGACGACGGAAACTGGTAGTTGCGACGCTCGCGCCAATACTCGGTCTCGGCGTCTTCCCCACCGGTAGAGCCGATCAACGTCCCGTTGAGAAACACCTCATCTTGATCATCGATCCGACCCAGCATCAACGTGAGTTCCCCAGCACCCTCTGGAGCCACCAAATCAAACGAACGGCGATACCACGCGAAACCATCGTAATTCGCCAAACCCTGATGCTCCCAATATTTACCAGCTTTGATTTTACGCCACTGTGTCCGAAGCCCCGGGGTCATGTCGTAGACAAAGTTATACGAAGCCAACGAAGTTGGAGTAGTAAACTTTTCACGACGTGACCCCTTGAACCGTCACCGCTGAATTAGCCCACGAAAGACACGAAACCACTCCACGCGTGCTGACGCACGCGAAGTAACAAGTAGCAGGTATCAAGTAACAAACGTGCTTCGCCCGAAGGTCCAAGTATCAGGTAACAAGTAACAAGAATACGGACACCTGCGCCCCGTTGGGGCGCGGGATAAGGGACTAAGTCGCCACTCTTACTCGTTCTCGTTCCTTGTCCGCCGAAGCCTTGGCGAAGGCGGATCGTTCTCGAAAGCCAGAAGCACGGCACCCAACGGGGCTCAATTCAGTTCCTGATTCCCTGAGTTCCAAATTCAATCAGCAGGCTGACCGCTTTTGTGCCTTCTGTGGCCAGTCCCCCATTGCTTCAGTGAAGGCGAATGCCTCCCAGTGAATTGGACATGGGTCATGGTTACTTGGGCATTCGCGCGAAGCGCGCCCATCGACAGTTGCCTACCTGACCCTTACACGTTCGCATGAGAAATGCCCCAACTCTGCCGCCCCTTACGCTGGCTGATGCTCCTCGGTTTAGTCGCAGTCGCGACCCTCGCCGCTCAGGATCGCCCTAACGTTATTTTCATCTTCATCGACGATCAGGGCTACTACGATCTGGGCTGTTACGGTGCGACTGAGATCGAGACCCCGCACATCGATCGCATGGCAGCGGACGGCGTGCGCTTCACCGATTACTACGCCGCCGCGCCCATCTGTAGTCCGTCCCGCGCCGGTCTCCTCACCGGCTCCTATCCCCGTCGCGTCGGCAACCACATCTGGGTGCACCGCGCCGATTCCCCATCCGGCATCCACCCCGACGAAATCACGATGGGCGAACTCTTCCAGTCCGCCGGCTACCGCACCGCCTGCATCGGCAAGTGGCATCTCGGTTTCACCGAACCGTTCCTACCCAAGAACCAAGGTTTCGATTCCTACTTCGGACTGCTCCACAACCTCGACGGGGTGGAATCAATCTACTTTGACGACATCGGTGGTGTCCCGCTCATGCGCGATGACGAAGTCGTCAAACTCCCGGCCGACCCCGCGGAACTCACCCGCCTCTACACCGATGAGGCGATCAAGTTCATCGAGGCCGACCGCGACGAACCGTTCTTCCTCTATCTCCCTCACACCATGCTGCACAACCCATTGGGCGTGAGTGATGCATTCAAAGGCTCGTCCAACTGGGGTGAATACGGCGACGCCATCCAAGAACTCGACCACAACGTTGGCCGCATTTTCGACTCGCTCAAAACCCACGGCCTCGCCGACAACACCGTCGTCATCTACGCGTCCGACAACGGCCGCAAACCCGGCCGCAATGCCGACCAACCCATCCAAGGCAACAAACTCACCACCTACGAGGGTGGACTCCGCGTGCCCGCCATCGCCTGGGGACCGGGCGTCGGCATCCAAAAAGGTCATGAATCGGCCACCGTCGTAAACGCGATGGATTGGTTTCCGAGTCTCGCGACCTTCGCGGGAATCAAAGTCAGTGACACACGCATCATCGACGGCCGCGACATCACTCCCCTGCTCAGAGGCGAAACCGACGATGTGCCCGATGCCGACTCCGGTGCCGCGCTCAACTCCGCCGCTCCGCTGCAACGACGCTGGGATCCCTCGGGCGAATTTAAACCCCTTGTCACGCGTGACGAATACCTCGACGCGTTCTTCTACCACGGAAGCCAGGGCGCCCTCGCTGCCGTGCGATCAGGCCCCTGGAAAATGTATCTTAATCCCCGCCTGACGCTCTACAACCTCGTCGACGATCCCGGTGAAACCCAGCCCGTGCGCAACAGCACGCTCCTAAGAAAACTCCGCGGCATGGTCATCATGTTCCAAAACGAAATGCGTTTGGATGCCCGCTCCGCCGGAGATTCCCTCAGCCTCTAGTCCGCCTCTGGATTAACGGGGGCCCGCCCACTATCCACCGGAGTGGTTGAGTTGATATAGAGCTCCAGATTCTTGAGGCACCAAAACGAGCACTCGACAGCCGCACGGAATCACGCACGGTTTAGGCATGACCACGATCACTGCTACCAGCGCCAGGAATAAGCTGTATAGCCTTATTGACGAAGCGAACGACTCGCACATCCCAATTCAAATTACGGGAAAACGAGGCAATGCTGTGCTGGTTTCAGAAGACGATTGGAAGGCCATTTCCGAGACCATTCACCTTAGCTCGATTCCAGGCATGGTCGACTCGATCAAAACGGGAATGAATGAGAAGATCGAAGACTGTAGCGAATCAATCGAGTGGTGAACTATAAACTCGTTTACACCAAACAGGCCCAAAAAGACGCCAAGAAGCTTTCTCGATCTCAGCTAAAAACTAAAGCACTGGAGTTGCTCGAAATCCTGCAAGACGATCCATTGAAAAGGCCGCCGGAATACGAAGCTTTGGTCGGTGACCTACAGGGCGCTTACTCTCGGCGAATCAATATTCAGCATCGCATTGTCTACCAAGTTTACGAGGAAGAGAAGGTCGTAAAAGTGATTCGCCTGTGGACTCACTATGGTAACTAAGAAGTCACTCACTCGGGCTCTTGGCCGTTCGTGGGTTCGGGCAAAGGCGTGACGCACATAGAGGGGATCATCGACATCGTCCGCTCTCAAGGCCGAGATAAGACCACAGCAAAATCAGTTCGAGCTTGGTCGTTCGCGGTTTAAACCCGTAATACCCACGCGTCTCGATACCCGGCCGTCGGGTGACGTTTCCTTCGATCGATAGCGTTGCCCCACTAGCACTGACTACTGCTATTCCTTCGCGGCATTCTTCGCCCCCAGATTCGTGCGCGCATCCCAGGCCTCGAATAGTTTAGCCATTTCCGCCACTTTTCCCGGATACCGACCCACGAGGTTATTCAACTCCGTGCCATCATCGATCAGGTTGTAGAGTTCCCAGGTTTTCTTATTCTTGGAAACCAGCTTCCAATCGCCTTTTCGCACGGCCCACCCCTTGCTGTGGGCCCAAAATAGCGGACCGCGCTCTACCGCTGCGGATGGATCTCCCGTGACGGTGGGGAGGAGTGATTTCCCTTCCAGCGGTATCGGTTTTTGATCGAGCGGTGCCACTCCCGCCACCTCCAGAAATGTCGGCATAATGTCGATCGCGTGCCCTAGCTCAGCCGTCAGTCCTCCGGCCGAATTCCGATGGAGTCCATCCGGCCAAGAAACAATCAACGGAGAACGGGTGCCGCCTTCGTGATCATATTGTTTGTAATAACGAAACGGGGTGTTGGCCGCGTTGGCCCAGCCGTATCCATACGATTGAAAACTCGACTGAGGCCCGGGCATCACCTCGGGCAAATTACCGGGAATGATCGGTGTCTTCTTTCCGTCGGTGGTGAAATCACGGGTCCACGATCCCGTGCGATCGGGATCATACTCCACATGGCACCCCCCGTTATCGTGATGGTAAATAATCAATGTATTGTCGAACTGTCCTGCCGCTTTAAGCGCGTCGATCACCCGTCCGATGTTCCTGT
>CAJXQX010000102.1 GCA_913058185.1 uncultured Verrucomicrobiota bacterium | reverse complement strand
GGTGCAATATCCACGGGTCTCAATCTTCTCGTTGTTGTGAAAGAGAATGGGGTTGGTATAACGGCGCTTGTTTTCGATCGGTTCCGAAGGCTGAGCGAGTCCGCCCCCGCGATGCAGGTAAGTCTCTTGAAACCCCTGGTCACTGGCGCGCAGCGGGTAGTTGTCGCCCAAGTGCCATTTACCGAAAATACCCGTCGCGTATCCCTCTCCCACCAGCACCTCGGCGATCGTGGTCTCCTCCGGGTGCATCATGGAACGTCCCGCGTTTGTGCTGACGATGCCCGTGCGATAGTTGTAGCGCCCAGTCATCAGATTGGCGCGAGTGGGGGAGCACACCGGACTCACATAGAAATCACTCATTGACGCACTCTCTCGGGCCAATTGGTCGAGGTGAGGGGTATTGATGAGCTGATTGCCAGCGATACCAAAGTCTCCATAGCCTTGGTCATCCGTCATGATCAGGATGACATTGGGTGGGGGTGCGGCGAAAGTGGTGACGAGACCTGCTAAGAGGCTGACTCCGACGAAAAGAAGTTTGAGGAAATGGGGCATAGGGGAGACGAGATGGAGAACCCTCTGTTTGTTTACGACACGACGAAAGAAAGTCTTACGGCTAATCTTGATCTAAGACATGGGCTATGGCTCTTTCAAAGGGGAGTATCACAATTGCTTCAATACCTCTGACTAAAAGTCACTGATAACCGCCTTTCCTCTACATTTTCGGCTTATGAATATCCGCCCCGTTATATCCCTCTTCGCGCTTATCGCCTCATGCTTGTTTACGTCTGCTCAGCCTTACTTCGGTAATGGTATTAAGATTGGCGAGACTATGACGGACTCGATCATCGTTTGGTTGAGATTGACGGACCTCGCTGAACCGAAGTGGGACGGTTTGCCGTGGCTCGGCGTGGAGGATCGGGATTTCGAGGTGGGGGAGCTGGGAGAGAAGCAGTTTCCCGCCGGAGCCATCCTTTCCGAGATGGCCGGCAGTCTTTCGGGAATCGCAGGCGAGGTGCGGCTCAGTTGGAGCCCGGAAGGTGGAGCCGGAGCCTTACGTCAGACCGGATGGTTGTCGGTCGATTCGCGCCGCGATTTTACGCGACAGGTCACCTTAGAGGGTTTGGCCTCCAATCAATCCTATGCCTTGAAAATAGAAAGCCGTTCTCTGGATGGAAAGAAGGGGCAGTCCATTTTGGGTTCCTTCAAGACCTCGCTGGGCCCGACGCAGAGCGATCCGTTCCGATTTGTCATCTCAACCTGTCAAAGTTGGAAGACCCGGGATAAAGGCACGGCAGGTCTGCAGATCTACGACGAGATGTTGGCCCTAGATCCGTCCTTCTTTGTGCATCTGGGCGATATCGTCTATTACGACAAACGTAGCGCTGGAGGTGACGTGGATGCGCGCACGCCGGAGTTGGCCCGCTTTCATTGGAACCGCTGGTATGGCACGACCGACGTGGTGAAATTCCATCAGCAAGTGCCGAGTTTCTTCATTAAGGATGATCACGACACCGTCACCAACGATGCATCGCCTGGCAGGCGGGAAGGTGATCTCACGTGGGAGCGCGGATTGTCGATTTTCAGGGAGCAAGCCCCCATGAGCGAGTTGACCTATCGCACGCGTCGATGGAGTAAGGATCTACAATTCTGGGTCGTAGAAGGCCGTGATTTCCGCAGTCCTAACAATATGCCGGATGGACCGGAAAAGAGCATTTGGGGAGCCGAGCAGAAGGCATGGTTCAAGCGGGAGGTGTTGGCCTCGGATGCACCTTTTAAGATACTGTTTTCACCGACCCCGGTCGTGGGGCCGGATCGGAATAATAAGAAAGACAATCACTCGAATAAGAATTGGACCCACGAAGGCGATGAGATCCGGAAGTTCTGTGCGGAAAACAACATCATAGTCATCTCCGGTGACCGGCACTGGCAGTATCACAGTATCGATGACGGAACCGGCGTGCATGAGTTTAGTTCAGGAGCGACATCGGCGGCGCACGCCGGCGGATTCTCCCTGGATCTGCGGACGGATGAGCATCAATATTTGGCGGTGGTCGGCGGGTTTCTCAGCGGCGAGATTATTTCTGATTCTGATGCGCGCCGTTTGACGCTGCGTCATCACGCCGTCGACGGTTCGGTGAACTACGAATACACCTTCGCGGATTCCAATTAAATGGGTGCTCATGGGCAATGCCGCGGGGACGACAAAGAATTGATTTCCGTAAGGAAAGTGGACGGTTGGTGGTAATGCCTTAATTATGACTGTTTTTACCTCTCGCAGTTCGACCGCCTGTTGTGGCGCGCTATTCTCCCTGTCCGCATTTATCTTGATCCTCTTGGTCGGGGCTCCATCCGCGAAATTGAGTGGGGCGGAGCAGACCGTTCGATCAATCTACACCTACAGTTTTGGTGGTTTGGAGAATATGGAGCCTAGGGCGGCCGTTGAGCTGCTCGATGGTCTCGGGTATGCGGGGCTGGCGGTTGAAGGTAGAAGTGAGGAATCGCTGAAGCGCATGGACGCCTATTACGCCCTGAGTGAACAGGATGAATATGACTTCAAGGTATTCTACGGCTACATGGCACACCGCTTTGATAAATACGGGTTCGACGACGCCGGTCATCGAGCGGCCATTGATCGACTTTCTCCTCACCAAGGAACGCTGTGGGTATGGGTGCGTGATGCGGAGCAAGACGGATCGATCACGGACGAAAGAGTGGAACAGTTCATTCGTGGTATTTTGGATTACGCGATTACCAAGGAGGTGAAGATAATCCTCTACCCGCACTACAATACTTATTTCCCCACCACAAAGGACGCGTTACGTTTGGTGAATAAGATCGATAGTCCTTCTTTGGGGATCGCGATCAATTTGTGCCACGAGTTGATGTCGGACCGCGGGCCGGAACTAACTCAAACCTTTGCTTTGGCGCAGGATCGATTGGCGGCAGTGATTTTGTCTGGTTCGTTGATTGAACTTGATCGCACCGATGTGCGGACGATGAATGCTTCCACCATTTTATCCCTGGATGAGAGTGTCTTTGACCTGAAACCCTTTGTGCAATTGATCAAGGACTCCGGATTTAAAGGTCCCGTCGGTTTCATTAACTTTAAGCCCCAAAGGGAACCGGCAGATTACCTCCAGAGAACCATGATGCGGTGGCGCGAGCTCTGTGCTGAAGTCGGTTTGTATAACTAGTTCAGTGGTAGTTTGTAAACTCGGTCCGATTCTACTACACCCTTAATTATGAAATTCTGTCGCTTGGGCCTCTTCCTGATTTCAGCGACGCTTGCGACTATTCGGGCTGAGGCTTTGCCGAACATCGTGCTGATCGCAGTGGACGATATGCTCTATAATACGCCCAACAGTTTTGGGGGCGAGGTGGCAGGGCTAACTCCCCATATCGATTCGCTGGCGGATCGGGGCATGCGATTCACCCAAGCCTACAATACGAGTTCTCGCTGCGCCCCTTCACGCGGATCGATGATGACGGGATTTTACCAGGACGGATACAATGCGAAGCCCGGGAGTGGGGACACGACGGTTAAGTCTTCCATTCTAACCCTACCGGAACTGCTTAAGCAGAAGGGGTATCTGAGCGGGCTTTTCGGGAAGGATACCCACTATAAACCGATAGAAAAATACAGCTTCGACCACGTGTCTCCGATGGCCGCAATGGCAGTCGGTCGGAGTCCGCAGCTTTATGCTGAAAATGTGGACCTGTTTATCAGAGACGCACTGCGCCAGAATCGTCCGTTTTTTATTTCAGTGAATACCCATGATCCTCATCGCCCGTTTGCGGGAGCTCCGGGTGAGGCGAAATCATTGGCCAGGCGCTTTGAGAGCGAGGTTAAGAAGCTTTCCCCAAAGCCTCCTTTTATTCTCCCGCCTAAAGTCGAGCAGTATAGCGGCAAGGAAATCGAGGCGCCAGGATTCGTGCCGGATCACGAGTGGGTGCGCGAGGAATTCGGATACTACCTAAATTCGTCACGCCGAGCTGATCAATTTGTGGGGGGAATTGTCGATACGCTCGAGCGAACGGGAGTCTTGGATAACACGCTGGTGATCTTTCTTTCCGACAATGGGATTCATTGGCCGTTCGCAAAATCGAATGTGTATGTCTCGAGCGTGAAGACGCCCATGGTCATGTATTGGCAAGGCCATACCATGGCGGGATCCGCCACAGAGAGTCTCGTTTCCACGATTGATCTATTGCCCACGATACTGGAGGCGACTTCGATTGAGCCACCGTATGAATTACCAGGGAAATCGGTGCTGCCTCTATTGAATAGTCCGGCTAAAGCGCATCATGCGAAGGTGTTCGCTACGCTGAATATGAAGGGCGACATGGGAATCGAGATGAGGTCGATTATTCGGAAGGATTACATCTATATCTATAATAAGTGGGCTAACGGGGAAACCCGTTTCTATGATGGGAAGTATTCTGGAGGCTTAGCGCTGGAGGGGTTAGAAGCAGCGGCGAATGAGAGTGCCTCGGCTCGTGAGCGTCTGGAGTTTTTTTACACGAGAACTCAGGAGGAGCTGTATCACTGTGAGCAAGACCCCGATGCGTTGAGCAACTTGTTGGATAGTGATAAAACGCATCCTGAACTTTCGAGAATGCGAACGCGCATGCTCGAAGCGCTGACGGAAAACAATGACCCGTATCTGCCCGATTTCAAAAAAATGCTAGGTGAGCGAAGTGGGCTGGTGTTTCATGAGGGATTCGAGAGCCCCGATGAAGATGGGCTTTATCGCGCTTTGATGAGCGATGAGCATTTGGAGGTGGTAGCTGGTCAAGGTGTCGGTGGGGGGCACGCCTTGCAGACAACTTACGAGGGAAGCGTGCGAGGGAGTGAGCGGGTTACGAATCGCTACAAGTTTGGCGAACGAGGCTCGGAGTATACGTTAAATTATGATGTGAAATTCGACGAAGACTTTCAGTTCGTTAAAGGCGGAAAGCTGCATGGGTTGGGTCCCGACTCACCGATCACGGGGGGGAAGCCGATGCGGCCTGATGGGTGGAGCGCCCGCGTGACCTTTAAGGAGGCGGGAAGTCTGCGCTCCTATTTGTATGCGCAGAATAAAGACGGTCAGTATGGGACGGGGGTCTACGCTCCTGATTTTCATTTTGAAAAGGAGAATTATTATGCCGTATCCCTGCACGTAAAACTGAATGAGAAATCAGCTGAGAGCGATGGCTTCGCGCATATCTACATAAACGGCAAGCGGGTCATTGAGCATGACGGCGTTCGTTTTCGAGGCGAAGTGGGAGAGGAAACCCTTATCAGCACTTTTCTGTTTAGCACGTTTCACGGGGGGCATGTGCCCGAATGCGCTCCGAGAAATTCGGAAGGAGACTTCGCGGACGTTCACGCCTACTTCGACAATATTGCGGTCTATCGAGGAAAGAACGTTCGGGTTCAAGCAGGAGAGGGATAGAAGGTCAGCGGGAGTTAGACCGAAGATCACGTTGTCATTTTGGCGTAATCAACAGTGCCCTGTATTCTCAATCACTCCCGCAAGCGACGGAGACCAACTCACGTGGCATCCCGCGTGGATGGCAGCATCGCCTATGAATACGCTTATACGCGCCCTGATGGTGAACGAGCATAGGGTCGGTGAATATTATCCAACCTGGGTGGGTTTAAACGGTCAGGATCGTGCCTATGGGGCACCCATTTTAACCTCGGATGAGGTATAAAACGGATTGTCATCCCGAGGCGGGTGATCAGGTTATCAAATCAACCCCGTCTTGCCTGAATCATTAGGCGAGTAGCCCTCCGAGATGTCTCCGCGTCGAAAATCTCCTTACCCGTTCCCCGAAACTTGATTTATCATGATTGACCGTCGCCAATTTCTTAAGTCCGTCGGAGTCGGACTGGCTCTGCCGACTCTTGAGTCGATTCCTTCTGCGTCCGCGATGGGCGCACCGGTGAAAGCTCCGGTAAAACGTCTGGTAGCAATCGGGACTTTTCTGGGGTTTCACACCCCGAGTTGGTTTCCCGAAGAAGCGGGGAGTGATTATAAGATGTCACCCGTGCTCGAGTCGCTGGACGATATGCGGAATCAATTTTCGCTTTTCTCGGGTCTCGATCATCGCGGAGCCAATGGGCACAAGAATTGGAAGAACTATCTAACGGGAGTGGGAACCCCGAGTGTTTCGTTCGACCAGCTGATCGCTAAGTCGGTGGGCAACGCCACCCGGTTTGAATCACTGCAACTCACGTGTGGAACTCCTCCTGCCGCCGCTCAAATGAGCTTCACGAAGCAGGGGATTTTTCTGCCCTCGATTGGTCGTCCCAGTGTGCTGTATAGCAAATTGTTCAGTTCGGAGTCCGACAAAGCGCGGATGGGTTACCTGCTGGACAGTGGTGGGAGTGCCCTCGATCTGGTGATGGGGGAGGCCAAATCACTGCAACGTCGGGTTACTTCCCGTGATCGGGAAAAATTGGGTGAATATTTTTCGTCAATTCGAGATGTGGAGCAGCAGCTTCAGAAGCAGCGCCAATGGTTGGATAAACCCTCGCCGAAGATAGACTATCCCTTGCCGGAGTTTGATCCCATGGCGCCAGACCTATCGTTGGAGTGTGAGTCTATCATGTATGACCTTATGACGTTGGCCTTGGAGACCGACTCCACGCGGGTGATTTCCTTTCTGGTGCCCGGAGCCGGGCAGGTCTTCTCAATCGATGGAAAACTCCTCAGTGCAGGGTATCATGGATTGTCACATCACGGAAATGATCCGGATAAGGTTGCCGAGTATAACAAGGTCGGCACCGAGCATGTCCTTCGATTTGGCAAGTTTCTGCGACAATTGTCGGAACGGCGTGATCCCGACGGTAAACCACTACTTGATACCACCGCGGTGCTTTATGGCAGCGGGATGGGTAATACCAATACGCATAACAATAGTCGGCTTCCGGTTATGGTGGCAGGGGGTGGATTCAAGCACGGTTCGCATCACGCGATTGATCGGGAGAACTCATCGGCAACCACCCCGCTATTGGGCGATTTGTATTTAACGCTCATGCAGTCGATGGGTTTAGAGACAGGCCAGTTCGCCCATGCGAATCGGAACATGAACGACTACCTCCTTTGAGAGGGTTGGCGGTAGTTTTACGCTTGGGAGTGACCTGCGGCGGGTTGGCTGTGCTGCCGGCTTTGATCGGGGCAAGCGAGGAGGTGTCCCTCACGCCTCTCCCAGATCATGCCGATCAGTTTCTAATCGAATACTGTTTGAATTGTCACGATGAGGAAGAGCGTAAGGGCGATCTGAATCTGGACATGATGGAGATTGATTGGCGCGATCCTCATGCTGCGGCCCCGTGGATCTTAGCCTACGACATGCTAGAGGCGGGAGAGATGCCGCCGAAAAAGAAGCAGCAACCCTCCTTGGTCGAACGGCAAGGGATGTTGCGTTGGCTCGATGAGTTACTGAGTGAACGGGATCCGCCGGGAGGCACCGTGTTGAGGCGCCTTAACCGGATAGAATATGAAAATTCGGTGAGTGATATTTTAGGATTAAAATTTAAGACTCCCAATAGTTTTCCGGCTGATCTCGAGTTTCATGGCTTTGATAATGTCGGGGCGGGGTTGGTGATCTCCCCGCCGTTGATGGCCCAGTATTTCGAAGTCGCCACGGCGATCGCCGATCAGATTATTCCGGCGGAAGAGGTGGAAGTAGCAGCACCATTTGAAACCATCCACGTAGGTCCCACTGAATTCACTTTAAACTTCACGACGGGGTATCCCATCGACGGGGTTTTAAGGATGGTGAGTTCATCCGATCCGTTGGCGCGAGGGTCGGTTTGGCCCAATCGATTTGAAGCAAAAATAACGGGCCTTTATACGGTAAAAATTGATCTCTCGAGTTATCGTTCGGTGGGGGGGCATGAGCCTCTGGTCAAACTGCTGGCCTTCCGATCCAAGCTGGGAAGCTTTGCGCTAGCCTCGTCCCTACGTGAGTTGGCCACGGTGCGGGTCGACGCTGAGAACGCCCGGACCTATGAGATCGAAATTGATCTGCAAAAGGGAGAAACGATCGTCGTGCACTACGATAATGCGGCGCTCAATAGTGATGGAGACGCGCAACAAATCGAACGCCATACCGAGGATTTACTGCAGATTTTCC
Organism: uncultured Verrucomicrobiota bacterium; assembly: GCA_913058185.1. Classification (GTDB taxonomy): domain Bacteria; phylum Verrucomicrobiota; class Verrucomicrobiia; order Opitutales; family Opitutaceae; genus Actomonas. Next base: position 4,955 of record CAJXQX010000102.1, on the reverse strand, counting down.
GGGAAGATCCCGTGTTGGGAGCAGCTTGGAAAGTCGCTGGTTATCAGCGATCCGATCGAGGTTGGTCCTGGTGGAATCGGATCCAAAAAATCAAAAACGAACCTGGATTTAGCGCGGAAGGATTTGATCCGGAGTCGGAGGAAGTTGCCGCGTTCGCGCGGAAAATGGCGAAGACGAAAGTCAATCTAGTGGAAACGATGTGTTGTTATCGTTTTTTCAAAGGACCGGGATTGGATATTCACGCGCTCACTATCACGGGGCCGCTGCCGGCGGAGCGGAAAACAATTAAGGTAGCGGCCGTGGAACTGACCTCAGTGGATTTTTCCGGGACGCTTACCGCAGATCAGCACTATCGGCTAATTTCATCCCGAGATACGGTGTCTGGCAGTGTGGTATGGCCGTCGCGATTCGAGGCCAAGGTTAGTGGGGTCTATGGTGTCGAGATTGGCATCGCGCCCTTTGCGGATGGGAAGGCGATGTTTGAGACTCGGAGCGATGAGGGCCTCCTAGAGGTTTATGCCCGGGAAACGAGCGCCGAGCTCTACGAGCCAGTGAGTTCGATGCGAAAACTTGCTGAGTTTCGTTTCAACGCGAAGCGATTTGATCCGCAAGAGTTTGAAACGGAAGTCGAATTGGTAAAAGGCGAAACAGTTGGTTTTAGGTGGGGGAACAGTCCGCTATATTCCGAGGAAGGCAGCAGCCAGTTTTCTCCGGAATCGCTGGCACCGTTGACCGAGGACAAACGAATCCGGGCGGCGTATCAAAGCTTGGGCAGGGCGCGGGAGCTCACCTCCTCAGAATACTATGTTGAGATTATGAGGTTGGTTGAAGGTGATGACTTAGACCTCGATGATCCCGCGTTGCAAAAGGCACCGGTGTTGAAGGCAGCGGCGGTGCATAACCAATTCGCCAGGATAGCCCGTCAGGATCTGATTCGCCATGGTCCGGCGGTCGATATTTTGCAGGCTACGATTGATGGCCCACTTCGATTGGTGGAGGACCATGAAATGAAAGCGCAACGATTGCGGACGGACGGATTCATGGGCGAGAGGCAAGGGCGCAGTGATGAGGAGTATGCCAACGCCATTTTACATCGATTTCTGAGCAAGGTGTTCCGGCGTCCGGCAACGTCGGAACAAGTCGAGAAGTATGTCGATATTGCGATCGAACACGCCGTCGACGGTCGACGTTTCAAAGATGGCATTCATCTCGCGATCCGGGCGGCGTTGTGTTCTCCGCAGTTTCTGTATCGCGGATTAGAAGCAGGGGTGTTGGACGATTATGATCTAGCGAGTCGATTGAGCTATTTTCTGACGGGTTCTCCTCCGGACCAAAAATTATTAGAATGGGCAGCGGCGGGGTCGTTATCTGAACCCAAACGACTGGCTTTGGAAACGCGTCGATTGCTGGGAGGCAAACGCGTGGAGCGATTCCTCGAATCGTTCACCGGACAGTGGCTCGATTTAAGACTGTTGCCCGAAATCATGCCCGATAGTCGTTTGCTCAACTGGAACGATAACTATCTGGAGGCGATCACGACGGAGACCCAGATGTTCATCGCAGAAATATTACGAGAGAACCATCCCCTGGAGACGTTCATCGACCCCGATTTTACGTATTTGAATAGTTTTAATGCCAAGCTCTATGGGCATAAATTTAATGGCGGCAAAGCCATGGAGCGAGTCACGCTGGACCGAGGTGGCCGGCATGGCGGGATTCTGGGGCAGGCGAGTGTGATGATGGCGACGGCGAATGGCGTGGATACTCAGCCGGTTCTTCGCGGGGTATGGTTACTCGAAAATGTGCTCGGTGATCCGGTGCCTGAACCGCCGGCAAATATTCCCGCGGTTGAGCCGGATACCAGCGGAGCAACCTCCATCCGCGATTTATTGGCGCGTCATCAGGCCGATCCCGGTTGTGCCAGTTGTCATGCGAAGATTGATCCTCCCGGATTTGCCTTAGAGAACTTTGATCCCATTGGCCGATGGCGGACGTCGTATCCGGTTTATGAACTGAAGGGTGAGAAGATGGTGAAACGGGATGGGCTGGCGGTGGATGCCACCGGTCAATTAGCCGATGGAACCCAGTTGAATGATGTGACTGATCTTAAGCGTTATCTGGTCACGCATATCGATGTCTTTTCCCGGTGTCTGACCGAGAAGCTCATGATTTACGCTACTGGCAGAGAGTTGAGCTACGGGGATCACAAAGAAATCAAAGCCATCGTGGCTCGGACCAAAGCCCTGGGTAACGGATTCTCGGACTTGATCGTGGAATTGGTTTTGAGCGAGTCCTTCCTGACGAGGTAAAGCCTCGTGGGTAGTAGTTAGTGCGGGCTGGCGGGTGGCTACAGCTTGGATCTACGGTCGGAAGTGGACCCATGCCACGCCGTCATCGGTGGAATCCTAAGCGGCGAGATTCCTCCCGTAACCAACGGTAAACAACTCGCTCTGCGCCACCATCGCGTGGACGGTAGCATCGCCAATGAATACGCCGACTCCCATCCCGAATGATTTTCCCCGCGATTTGACTAAGCGAATAGTGCGGTCGGACCGAAATAGCGCAGCCACGGTTCAGGAAATGGGAGGTTCAGTTTGAAACCTCGAGTGACCTTGGCTGAAGCCCGCACGCACGAGGGGCGACGATTAGTTCTCAGCGAGCAGGACGGTGCGTTCGCGATCAGTCTTAATGGGCAGGAGCTCATGCACTCCCGGGCCCACGCTTCGGAGGATTTACTGGGGAAATTAGGGGTGGAGTTATCGAAGACCACTCCGGCAGCGCGGGTGATGGTAGGAGGCCTGGGGCTGGGATTTACGCTGGTGCAGGTGTTGGCGGGACTGGAGTCAGATGCCGTCGTCGATGTCGCGGAACTATTGCCAGCTGTGGTGGATTGGAACCGTAGTTATTTGCAGGGACTCAATGGGACCGCGCTGGATGATTCACGGGTGCAGTTGCACGTCGGTGATGCGGCGAAACTGATTCAAAAGGCCAAACCAGGCACTTACGATGCGGTGATGCTCGATCTCGATAACGGCCCGGTTGCGATGGTCGCTTCGAGTAACAAAAATATCTATTCGAAGATGGGTCTGCTCGGAGTGAAACGCGTCCTTAAACCAGGAGGCCGGGCGATTTTTTGGTCTGCTTCGATCGATGCGGCGTTTGAGACCCGATTGAAGAACGCGGGATTTAGCGTCGAAGCCGTGCCAGCCAAAGTGCACGCGAGGGCGAAGCGCGACTCTTACATATTGTATGTGGCAGAGTAGGGGAGGATTAGAATGGTATTAACCCGGAGTCATGCCTCCACGCCCCGCGCAAGTTTTTTGGTGAATTAGACGTGGTTTGGTTAGTCCAGCGGTCGGATCTTGATATTGCGAAACAAGGTCTTTGGCCCCTCGTCTTGAATGAGGATATGGCCACGGGTGACCTCGCCCCAACCCGTGATATTTTTATACTTACTCTGGGATACTAGGTCGTAGTAGGGAGGTGTTCCTTTCTCCACCTGCACGACCAATTTCCCGTTGAGCCAGTGTTCGATTTTATTCCCTCGCACCAAAATTCGAGCCGTGTTTCAGGCCCCCACCGGGCGGGTCGCGCCGGGCGCGGCTTTCACCAAATCGTAGAGTGAACCGCAGGTTCGTTTTGCGGCCCGATCCTCGTAGGGGAAATTGGCGTCGTCGAGAATCGCGAATTCCAAACCGAGTCCGTGGCCCCTAGATGCTCTCAGGCCCTCGTCCACGAAGTATTTTATCCCGCTGTTAGCACCTTCTCGGATGTTGAACTCCCAGGCCAATTCGAAACTGCCATACTTTCTTTCGGTCACGATGGCTCCTCCGCGTTCTTCGTCAGGAAGTTCCTCGCCCAAACAGATAAGCAGCCCGTCTTCGATCACCCATCCCGACTCGGGAAATTTATCCTGATTGATTGCTCTCCAGCCGTTGGTGCTCTGTCCGTCCCACAGTAATCCCCAATCCGATTCGGTCTCTTTTGGCGTCAGGGTGTTGAGGGTTGATTCAGCCTGAACACCAGAGTTCGCGAGAATCAGCCCGATAAGGGTAAAAAAGTAGTAAGCACGACCATTCATCAGGAGTATCAGGTGGATCGTGTCGGATTGATTGCGTCAACCGGATAGGTCTTAATCAACTATCCGAAATCGTCTCTCAGCTGATTATTTCAAGTAATAAACCTCTATACCCCATAACCCCATGAACGACAAAATTGACCGTCGCACTTTCTTGAAAACCTCCTCCGCTGCCGGCGTCACTTTGGGTTTGGCCCAACTCGCCAGTCCCCTGCGGGCGGCCCACCCCAAATCAGCGATGAATACCGTTCGAGTGGCGGCCGTTGGCACCAATTCGAGGGGGAATAAATTGGCCGGAGTATTCGCCCAGGTTCCGGGAGTGCAGATCACGCATGTCTGCGATCCTGATGACGAAGCGATGGCTAAGGGCATCAAGACCGTCGAGAGTCTGGGCCAGAAAGCGCCGCAGGGGGTGAAGGATTTTCGCACGCTGTTGGATAATCCGGACATCGATGCGTTCTTCATTGCGACTCCCGATCACTGGCACGCCCCCGCGGCGATCATGGCGATGCAAGCGGGCAAGCACGTGTATTTATAAAAACCTATTTCTCACAGTCCGGAGGAGGGGGAGATGGTCATTCGCGCGCAGCAGCAATCCGGCGTCGTTTTCCAATTGGGAACCCAGCGTCGCTCGGGTGAGATCTATTTTCGAGCCAAGGAAGAGATCGCCGATGGCGCGGTAGGGAAACCCTATTTTGGCCAGACTTGGTATGCCAACAGCCGCAGCTCAATCGGACGGGGTAAGCCAACCGCAGTTCCCGCTCACCTGGATTTTGATCTCTGGCAAGGACCCGCTCCCCGTCGTGATTATCAGGACAATTTGATTCACTACAATTGGCACTGGTTCCGGAACTGGGGCACCGGTGAGGTCACCAAC
>CAJXQX010000101.1 GCA_913058185.1 uncultured Verrucomicrobiota bacterium | reverse complement strand
CCCTCGATGTGCGCAACGTCGCTCCGCGAGGCAACCAGGACAACCTCTCTCCCCGGGCGGTCGTATTTCGGGCCGCGGAAAACTTCTATGTCGGATTCGATACGGAGCTACTCCGCATTATTGTCATTTGGGAAGGTGACGGGGTCACCGCGAACAGCATGTCAGATCTTTCCTATGCCAAACCTCTCGCAAAATTGGGCGGCGGTATCGATAAACTCCCTCGCCCTGAAGGCCGTATAATCGCCGCGACGGGGCTCTATCCCGGGTGGCAACAACCGGATCGCGCCGATTTCAGTGACCCCCGATACCGAGGAGCAGACCCCGCCGAGTTAGGTCGCGGCCCCTTGGTCGAACCACAAGGGAGATGGCGTGGTGTCACCGATAGTGGAGACTTCGCCACGGCACATTACTCGATGGGCACGGCCGAGGTGCGGGAGACGTTTGAGGTGAGTGAATCCTCCGGCCAAACCATCTTTGCACGGCATCTCGAGATCACGGACCTCAAATCATCGATTGATTGTGTCGTCGCCGAACTCGATCGACCCACCAACCGAGTGCCCGCCTACCTGCGTGCGACCGGCGCCGGACTTCGGATCGTCAATTCCCGTTACGTGGTCGCCACCATCAAGCCCAACACTGCGGCCCAGTCAGTTTCGATATTCTACGAAAGCCACCGGCGCGCTCTACCGCAGAAGCTTTCTCCGATCGCCCGCCGTGCCGCTTCGCCCATCAATCGGGCGGCGAATCAGGCCAAAACTCAAATGATCCCCGGTGCGGCCCAAGGATCCTACGCGGTCGACGAACTGCTCATTCCCTACCCCAATCCCTGGCAACGCCGGATTCGGCCCACCGATATCGGATTCGATGATGAAGGCACTGCCTACGTGGTTACTTTTGACGGAGATGTATTCAGTATCCAAGGAATGGATTCAGCCGACTCGAAGCCCGTATCGGTTCGTCGGATCGCCAGTGGCTTTTTCGATCCGCAATCCATCCTGGTGCGAAGAAAGGAGGTCTTCGTGCTCAGTCGACTCGGGCTGACGCGACTCGTTGATCAGGATGAAGACGGCGATACCGACTTCTACGAATTGGTCTCCAATGCGTGGGTGCAAAGCCCCGAAACGCGCTCCTTCCCCCACAGCATCGTGGCCATGCCCGACGATAGTTTTCTGATCTCAGTCGGCGGCCAACAGGGGTCGCATCGCACCCCACACGCTGGTCGCGTCATTCAACTTTCCCCCACGGGGGAATTCCAACGCATCTTCGCAGATGGCCTGCGCAACGGATTCGTGAGTCGTTTGGGCGACACCGATCGTCTCGTGGCCTCCGACCAACAAGGACAATGGGTGCCCGCGACCCCGATGCACCACATCCAAGCCGACAAGTTCTACGGCTACGAACCCGGCACCGCCGACTCTCGCTCGCCCGAACCGGCACCGATTTGGATTCCCCACCGCTATGCCCAAAGCGGCATCGATCTACTCGCGATCAACGATGCACGTTCCGGCAATCTCTTCGGCGGTGTCCTCATGGTAGACTACTACAAGCCGAGCTTGATCAACATTCTCGGAACCGACGCCGAGCCTTTCGTCCAAGCCGCGGCGGTTCCCCTACCGGTTCTATTGGAGGTCCCGATCCTGAAGGGCGAAATGAACCCCGCGGACGGGCAGTCGTATTTTGTCGGCATGCAGATCTGGGGATCCAACGGACCTCGGATCGAAGGGGTCAGTCGGATTCGAGCCCTCCAGCAGACCGATGATTTACCCTTCGCCGCCACCGCCCACAACGAAGGAGTTTGGCTGCAATTTCGTGAGCCCCTCTCCACCGACACTGCCTCCGATCCGTCCTCCTACGCGGCCACCTCGTGGTCCTACCGACGCACGGAAAATTACGGCTCGGGCCAATACCGCGCCGATGGCGAAGCGGGGGTCGATCAATGGCCGATTCATTCCGTTCACCTCAATGCGGATCGCACCGCGGTGTTCCTCGCGATCCCCGATATGGCGCTGACTCAGCAGTTGGAAATTCGTTACCGCCGCAGCGGTGGGATCTGGCAGGAAGTATTCTTCACTCTGAATCAAATTACCCCCGCGACCGCTGACCAACGGTCAGCCGTCCGGATCGACGATTTTGACACCGTATTCGCCGCACCGCCTGCCACTCGTTCCGCCCCAATGGGGCCACCCGCCGTTTCGATCGAACGGGGCGAGAAATTATTCACCACCTTCGGTTGTGTCGGTTGTCATTCAATCACTCCTTCCGACGAGGAAAAACCGGGTCCATCGCTGCATGCTATCGCCGGCACTCAACGGCCTCTCGCGGGCGACCGCCAACGCCGGGCCTCCGACAACTACCTCCTCGAATCCATCATCAACCCGGCCACCGATCTCGTGCTCGGCTTTGAGAAACAAGACGTGGCCATGCCGTCGTTCAACGGCGTGCTGAGTCCCAACGATATTGCCGCCCTCATTCTCTACATCAAGTCGCTCAAATAGTCGCGACGATTGAGGGATCACTCCGCCAACTGCCGCGCCATCCAATTCGCCGCGGTCGCATCGGAAGGAGATGAGAGCATCTCCTTCAACTCAGCGGCATCACGTTGAGTTTGCTCGGTTCGATTCATATCAGTCAGCCCAGACTTTAACTCGTCGGCTAAAGCCGTCGGCGTCGCCGCGCCTTGAATGAATTCAGGATACATCGCGCGTTTGAGTAACAGATTCGCAATTCCGATAAACTTTACTTTCACGATCAAGCGGCCCAACCAATAAGTGAGCGGATCGGTTTTGTAAGTGACCACTCCGGGAATTCCAGCCAACGCGCAGTGCATCGACATGGTGCCGCTGGTGGTGAGCACGGCAGAAGCCCCGACCGGATCAGACGCTGCATCGGTGCGTTGCAAAGATAGGTTGGCGGGAAGATCGAACGACTCCACCAGCGCCCGGATACTATCGCTCGGATAAAGCACCACGGCGTCGCGGCCCGCTCCCGATAGGGCAAAGGCCTTGAGCATCACGGGCATCAACCGTTTCACCAGACCTTGGCGGCTCCCGGGCAAAAGCAGCACTGGTCCCTCCGCCTCAAACGCTACGGGCGTATGGTAATCAGATTCGACAAACGGATGCCCCACGAATGAAACCGGTAAGTCCGTGTCTGCGTAGACCTCTTTCTCAAACGGAAAGATGGAGGCTAACCCATCGAGATTCCTTGCCATCTCAAAACGACGCTTGGCGCGTGACGCCCAGATCTGAGGCGAGATGTAATAAACGAGTTTGGTCGCGCCTCCCGCTTTAGCGGCGTAACCCGCCGCCACCAATTTCGCCGCGATGCGCAAATTGAGTCCTGAAGAATCCACGAAGCAAACCGCCTTCGGCTGATGCGCCCCTACCCATCGCACCACCTCCGCCATCAGTGTGCGGTAAAATGAAAGTCGTCCAAACACCGCGAAACCCATCGTAGATTGCGCCGTGAGGTCCTCGAGTAACTGTGCTCCCGCTCCCGCCAATGCCGGTCCACCAAGAGCAGCTACTTGGCGCTCCGGTTCGGCCGCGAGTAAACCCGCTACCATCCGCCCCGCGTGCTGATCACCCGAATGCTCCGCCGCAATCACCAATAGATCCACGCTACCCCCTTCCGGAGCCGGCAATCGAAATGGCAACGCGTTACTCATGAGGCAATGATACGTGGTTCCCTACTATGCTTTCTTCGCCGCTTTGATTTGTTCGGTGATAGTGATCGCGACTTCGAGCGCTCGACGTCCCAACGCGCCGCCGACCTTGGGTTGCTGCGCTTCCGCGACACTTGAGACGAAGTGGGCCAACTCCAGCGCGAGCGGTTCGCCCTTTTCCAATGGCACGGGCTCGATCGGCACCGCGGTCAAATCCGTCGGATCAACCGCGCCCGTCTGTAGCTTGCCGGCATAGTCCAACAAGCCCGTCTTGCGCACGAGGTGGCCGGTCTGCCGCATGAAGTCAAAGGAGAAGTATCCCGTTTCCTGAAACACCCGAATCTCCCGCACCTTCTTGAGGCTCATGCGGCTGGTGCTCAAATTCGCCACGCAACCATTCTCGAATTCGATGCGCGCGTTGGCGATATCCTCGGTGGAGGAGAGCAAGTTCACGCCCACACTATCGATCTTCGCGATGGGTGACTTCACCAGCTCCAGAACGATGCCGATGTCATGGATCATCAGATCCAACACCACGCCGACTTCCGTTCCGCGCGGAGTGAACGGCGCAAGACGCTCTGCGGTGATAAATTTTGGTGCAATCACCTCTTTTTCCAGAAACCCCATCACCGGGTTAAAGTGCTCGATATGCCCGATCTGCACGATCCGGTCGTGCTCCTTCGCTGCGGCCAAAACGTTCTCGGCTTCAGCCAAAGAGGCACAGATCGGCTTTTCGATCATCAGATGGCATCCACTCGCCAGCAAGGGTAAGGCCACGCGTTCGTGCAGGTTCGTCGGCACCACAATACTGACTGCATCGCAGGCCTCGCCCAACTCCTCCAGTGTCTCAAAACGTTGGCAGCCGTGACGTTCACATATTTCAGCGGCCCGCGCATCGTCGGTCTCAAAGACACCTTGAAACGCCACTCCGGGGAGGTCGGCGTAAATGCGAGCGTGGTGCTGGCCGAGGGATCCTACCCCGGCGACACCGCAACGAACTTGATGGGAAACCGGGTCGTCGGACATGAAGGGGATGCCACCTGCCCAAGGGCTCGGATGCAACTCGCTAAATCGACGGATTGGGGAGCGTTGCATAACTTTTTTCACCTCGTCGCACCCGCGGCTGAGCCAGAATGTTGACAGCCCCCGCCTTCGCCCTATGTGATCCTTCTTTTACGTCCCCCGGGGTCGTGTCTCTTTTCTCTAAACCACAGAACCATTATGGCAGCTAAAACCACAGCCAAAAAGACCGTCAAAAAGGCAGTCAAAAAATCCACCGCGAAAGCCCGTAAGGCCCCCGCTAAAAAGAAATCAGCCGCTAAGGCCCAAAAATTCGTTTACTCGTGGGGAGACGGCAAAGCCGACGGAAACTCCACGATGAAGAACCTCCTCGGAGGCAAGGGTGCAAATCTCGCCGAGATGAGCCGCATCGGTCTTCCGGTTCCTGCTGGCTTCACGGTCACCACCGAGGTCTGCTCGCATTTCTACAGCAATAGCCGCCAATACCCAGTCCAGCTCCAGGGCCAAATCGAGGCCGGCGTCCGTAAGATGGAACAGAGCATGGGCACCAAGTTTGGTGACGCCAAAGGCTTCCCGCTCCTCGTTGCGGTTCGCTCCGGCGCCCGTGACTCCATGCCAGGCATGATGGACACGATCCTCAACCTCGGCCTCAACGACGACACGGTCCTCGCTCTCGAGACCGCGACCAAGAATCCCCGTTTCGCTTGGGATTGTTACCGCCGCTTCGTTCAAATGTATGGCGACGTCGTCATGGGTGTCCAAGCCGACGCTGGCGAAGATATCGATCCATTTGAAGCCCTCATCGACGACCTCAAGAAAGAGCGTTTCGACGACTCCCACGCCGATGACAGCAAGCTCACTGCCGACGATTACAAAGTGCTTGTCGAGCGCATGAAGTCCATGGTCAAGGAACGCTCCGGCCTAGACTTCCCCGCTAACCCTTGGGACCAACTCCAAGGCGCTCTCGGCGCCGTCTTCGGTTCTTGGATGAATGACCGTGCGATGGTCTACCGTCGCAAATACGGCATCCCTGCAGCTTGGGGCACCGCCGTAAACGTTCAAGCCATGGTCTTCGGCAACACCGGGCCTAAGTCCGGTTCCGGCGTGGCCTTCACCCGTGATCCTGCCACCGGCGAGAAGGTCTTCTACGGTGAGTTCCTCATGAATGCCCAAGGCGAAGACGTTGTCGCTGGTGTCCGCACTCCGGACCCGGTCGCCAAGCTCGCTAAAAAGCAGCCCAAGTCCCTCAGGGAACTTGAGCGTATCCGCAAGGTGCTCGAGTCTCACTTCAAGGACATGCAGGACTTCGAGTTCACCATCCAGGAAGAGAAGATGTTCATGCTTCAGACCCGCAATGGTAAGCGCACCGGCGTCGCCGCTGTTCGTATCGCCTGCGAAATGGTCAAGGAGAAGCTTATCGACTGGAAGACAGCGGTCACCCGCGTTCCAGCTGAACAGCTCGAGCAAGTCCTCGCGCCGATCTTCGACTCCAAGGCCGTTAAATCCGCCGAGCAAATCGCCAAGGGTCTCCCCGCAGGTCCTGGTGCCGCTACCGGCAAAATCTACTTCAACGCCGAGCGCGCTGTCGAAGCTAACGAAAAGGGCGAGAAGGTCCTGCTCGTTCGCGTCGAGACTTCTCCGGAAGATCTTCGCGGCATGATCGCAGCTGAAGGTATCCTCACCGCTCGCGGTGGTGTCTCCTCCCACGCTGCTCTCGTTGCCCGCCAAATGGGTAAGGTCTGTGTCTGCGGCGCTGCCTCCCTGCACGTTGACTACGACAAACGCACCCTCACCGTCGGTAAGAAGAAGTGGAAGGAAGGCGACTTCCTCTCCATCGATGGCACCTCCGGCATCGTTTTCTCGGGTCAGGTTCCAACCGCTCCTTCGCAAGTAGTGCAAGGTTTGTTGGAAAACAACAAACGCGCGCAGAAGACCGGCACCTACCAAAACTTCGTCCAGCTCATGGGCTGGTGTAAGAAGGTCACCAAGATGCAGGTTCGCACCAATGCTGACACGCCTGAGCAAACCGCTCAAGCTGTCGCGTTTGGCGCTGTCGGCATCGGCCTCACCCGCACCGAGCACATGTTCTTTGAAGGTGAACGGATCGACGCCATGCGTGAGATGATCCTCTCGGACAGCCTCGAAGCTCGTGAAGCTGCCCTCGGCAAACTCCTGCCCTTCCAGCGCAAGGACTTCGTCGGCATCTTCAAAGCGCTCAATGGCTTCCCTGCTACCATCCGCTTCCTCGATCCGCCTCTGCACGAGTTCCTCCCTCACACCAAGGAGCAACAACTCGACTTGGCCAAGAAGCTCGGCATCCCCGTCGAGAAGATCATGTCCCGCGTGGCTGAGCTCCATGAGTTCAACCCGATGCTCGGATTCCGCGGCTGCCGTCTCGGTATCTGCTACCCAGAGATCACTCGCATGCAGGCTCGCGCCGTCATCGAGGCCGCTATCGAAGCCAAGAAAAAGGGCATCAAGGCCAAGCCAGAAATCATGATCCCGCTCGTCGGGTTCGCCAAGGAGTTGGAAATCCAAGTCGCCGCCGTTCACGCCGAAGCCAAGGCCGTGATGAAGGAACAGAAGACCAAGGTTTCCTACCAAGTGGGCACCATGATCGAAGTTCCTCGTGGCGCGTTGACCGCTGATGAGATCGCCAAGACTGCGGAGTTCTTCTCCTTCGGCACCAACGATCTCACTCAAACCACCATGGGTATGTCCCGTGATGATTCCGGTTCGTTCCTCGGCCCTTACCAAGAAGCTGAGATCATGTCGAAGAACCCCTTCGCTTCGATCGACCAAACGGGTGTCGGACAGCTGATGGAGATTGCGATCAAGAAAGGCCGCAAGACCCGCAAGGACATCAAGCTCGGCATCTGTGGCGAACACGGGGGTGACCCTGATTCCGTCAAATACTGCCACAAGATCGGATTGGCCTACGTCTCCTGCTCGCCTTACCGCGTACCAGTAGCCCGTCTCGCCGCCGCCCAAGCCGCCCTCGCCGACGCCTAAAGTCGACCTGACCGAATAGACAACGAGTAGAGATCTTTCTCTTTACTCGTTCTCTTTCTCTTTCTCAGCCCCGTTCCGCCCCGCGGAACGGGGCTTTTTCGTGTCTGCATCTCTTGGGAGCCTCGGGCACTCCACGTAGCCCGTCTCGCCGAGCGCCAACGCCGCGCGGCCGAGCTCGCCAGCCAGCGTCAAACGGCCCGCACCGATTAATCCACTTGACCCTTGTCCGCCGAAGTCTTGACCCATTATTCGAGCAAATAAATGAATACGGACGATTCCCCCCGCGTCGTATCAGAGAACCTCCGACGCGTTCGGTGATCTTTTACTTCGAGAAAAGATCACCTGCGTTGGAATAAAATCGAGCCCTATTTTATCCTGTAAAAAGAGACCGTCAATTTTATCGGGGCTTGAAAGCGACCCCCGAAGCTCGATTCATCTCCATCATCATCATGTTAAAGAATTCCCGCATCCTCATTTCCCTCGTCTGCTGTCTCGCAGGGTTTTCCTTCTCCCACGCTCAAAACGACGACGGTCCGGCAGAATCTCCCGCCGCCATCGAACTGGACGCCCTCTTCGAAGAGATCACCGGTGAACTTCGCGGCGGCGCCAACTCCAGCGCCGACTTGCAACGTTTCTTGGTCTCACTTGACGCATTGATGACCAAATACGCCTCGGACAAGAGCGAGGATGCAGGTCGAATCGCATTCATCCGCGCTTCGTTCATTCATCAACTCATGGATGATACCGACGGTGCGGTGGAGGCGCTGAAGGCACTTGTCACGGACATGCCGGATACCGAAGCCGCCGGCCAAGCCAGTGAATACGTCCAAATGATAGAAGAGCAAATTTCCCGGGAAGAATCGCTCGCCCATCTGGTGGGAAATCCCGCTCCCGAACTCGATTTCACCTGGATGAATGTCGGCGAAACGAAAACGTTGTCCGAGCTTCAAGGCAAAGTGGTGGTGCTCGATTTTTGGGCCACTTGGTGTGGTCCATGCGTAAGCTCTTTCCCCCACGTCAAGAAACTCACTGAGCACTACGCCGGTTCCGAGGTCGAAGTCATCGGAGTCACCAGCTTACAAGGTCGGGTCCATGGATTGGGCGCCGCCCCCATTGATGTCCGTAACGATCCCGCTAAAGAATACGCGTTGATGAATGACTACATCGCGAAGATGGACATCAACTGGACCATCGCATTTAGCGAACAGGAAGTCTTCAACCCAGATTACGGCATCACCGGAATCCCGCACATGGCCATCATCGCTCCCGACGGCACGATCCGGCACCGGGGCCTCCACCCCGCCATGCCGCATGCAGAAAAACTCGCGATGATCGATGCAATTCTTGAGGAGTTCGCCCTACCCGTGCCGGGCGCATAATTTCAGAAGGTAGGGACGGCCTACTGGGCCGTCCGTATCCTACCTGCCCACCGAATCGGCGGGCCCAGCGGTCCCGCCCTACCTCATACGCGCCTTCTTGCGGGCACGCCTCAACCCAACCCTGGGTAGTCCAACGTCGCGAAATGATCCTCGAGCGTCTCGGCCCGGCGAATGACTTTCCATTGACCGTCGCTCTGCCACAACACTTCGGCTGAACGTAGCTTAGCGTTATAGTTAAAGCCCATCGAGTGGCCGTGCGCGCCACTGTCGTGGATCACAACCAAGTCCCCGATCTCGGGGTCGGCGATCTCACGATCGATCGCAAACTTGTCATTGTTCTCACACAGCGACCCCGTCACGTCGTAGACTTTGCGTGGCGATGGATTGGCGTCATGCGACTCCTTACCGGCGACACTCACGTGATGGTAGGAGCCATACATGCCCGGACGCATGAGATTGGCCATCGAGGCATCCAGCCCCACGTAATTCTTGTAGATCGCTTTCTTGTGTAAAACGCGCCCCACCAGATAGCCGTAAGGTCCGGTCACCATACGACCACACTCCATCGCGATGCGCACCGGCCCGAGATCGTTGGCCACAATCGTCGCTTCATACGCTTCCTGAATTTTCGCGCCGACATAAGCGAGGTCGACCGCGGTTTCTTCCGGGCGATACGGGATGCCAATGCCTCCGCCTAGATTCACGATCTCAAATCGAATCCCAAGCTCGCGGTTCAGTTCAACCACCAGATCAAACAACATCTGAGCGGTCTCCACAAAGTAGTCCGGGTTAAGTTCGTTGGAAGCCACCATGGTGTGGAGGCCGAATCGTTTCACTCCCTTATCCCGGAGCATGCGATACCCCTCAAACAAATGCTCCCGCGTGAAACCATACTTCGCCTCCTCCGGCTTACCGATGATCACATTACCCGCTTTAAGCGGCCCGGGATTGTAGCGGCAGCACACCAACTCCGGCAACGTGCCGCCCAAACTCTCCTCGAGAAACGGGATGTGGCTGATATCATCAAGATTGATGATCGCGCCCAATCTTGCCGCCTCCTGAAACTCGTAGGCGGGCGTATCATTAGACGTGAACACGATGTTTTCGCCCGTGATTCCCATCGCCTCGCAGAGCTTCAGCTCCCCAAACGACGAACAATCTCCGCCCATGCCTTCCGCCTTCAGCCCCTCGATGACGTGGGGATTCGGCAGTGCCTTGATCGCATAAAAATTGATGAAGCCGCCCGGCACCCAGACAAACGCATCGAAGAATGCCCGCGCATTCGCCCGCATCGCCGTCTCATCGTAAATATGGAAGGGCGTGGGCACCTCAGCGGCAATGGCTTCGAGCTGGTCCTGGGAGAAGGGTAAAGTTTTGTCAGTCATACGCGTAAACCCACCAGCGCAGTCACCCACCGCCCTCTGTCAACGCCCGAGCACAAAATTCGCCTGATCGACTCCTCGAAATAGTTCCACTCTTGACATGCAACCTTTTTGTTGCATGTTTTGATGTCGATGGACGAAATCTTCAAAGCCCTGGCCGATTCCCACCGCCGCCAACTCTTGGACCGGTTGCGGGAAGACAACGGGCTGACTCTTTCGCAGCTCGTCGCACCGCTCGCGATGAGCCGCCAAGCCGTCACGAAGCATCTCACCATCCTCGAAGCCGCCAACCTGATCACGACGATCTTTCGCGGCCGCGAGAAACTCCACTACCTCAACCCGGTGCCACTGCACGAAGTCGCTCGGCGTTGGATCAAACCCTTCGAGTCCGCCCGACTCGAATCCCTCCACCAACTGAAAACTAAATTAGAATCATAAAATCCACCACCGACTCACGCAGATGCTGAAAGGCTCCGCCGCGGGTCAGGCAGTAAAGGCAGCCTCGCCGAAGTCCCGCAGCCGCGGGACGAAGGCGGGCAACTGAAATCCAAATTAGAAAAAGACTAAGCCGTCAGCCGGCCTTTTCGCCTCGGCGGCACGCCGTGAACGAACCCGCCTCAGTCCCCGCTCTGCGGGACGACGGCGGATCACCCACCCAGAGAATCGCGCAACGCCTCTAATTCTTCGCGCAGTCCCGCAACCTCCGACTCCAGAGCCGCGATGCGGGCTTCCGCGGCAGCGGGTAATTTCATTTCAACTTCAACCGGCGCTGTCTTGGCCGCTGGACTTGAGCCCGCTGCAGAATTATCAGAGGTCATCAAGTCAGCCGCGCCCGCCACGATGACGGCCGTCCACCGACTTTCCTTTTGCCCCGATTGTCGCGGCAACTTCTGCACCAGCGCACTATTCGGACGAGCGGCCAAATCGACCAAGAGCTCCTCAAACTCAGCCAAGTCCGGCACGGCTGCCAGCCGCTCACAATTACCCCGCAAACCGGCAGCGGTCTGAGGACCGCGGAGCATGAGCTCACACAACATCGCCTGACCAGCAGGTCCAATCGGCCAGATCTCAGGGAACCGATGCCGGTATTTAATCGCCCGCGCGTTGGCACCCGAGAAGAGCGTGAGGAGATGTTTACCCCTTAAAAGTTCGATCGCAGCGGTGACCTCTTCCTCGCCCACCGCCATGACCGGAGCCCGATTGCTCTTCTGGTTACAGGCATTGACGAGGCTATTGAGAGACAACGGATAAATATCCGGCGTAGTCGCCTCCTTCTCCATCAAGCACCCCACCACCCGCGCCTCCATAAGACTCAACACCGGCTCAGTTCCCGCGGAGCTAGATTCATCATTTTCCATGCACAAAGCTAAGCAGCCACAGAATCCGGCGCAACCACGTCTAAGAGTGGAGGGGCCGCGAAAGCGGAACTCGCCCGCTATCGGGGTCCCCATTATTCTATAATTTCCTACATGGAGCTTCTTTGCGGCGCTAAAGACTCCAGCGAAAAACAGGCCGTCGAAACCCTCCTCAGCGGAATGCAACGCGTGGATTTCTATGAGAAGGTCGCACGCCGAGCAGTTGAATTACGGCAAAGCCTCCGTTTGAAATTACCCGATGCCGTGGTCCTCGCCAGCGCGGAAGAAGAAGGCTGTATTTTGGTTACCCGCAACACCCGCGACTTCCCGGCTGACGACCCACGTGTGCGCTTTCCTTACTCAGTTTGAAAACCACTCAACCCAATCCGGTTTCTGATCTTCATACACCACTCGTTCACGGCTTATCGGATGTTCAAAACTGAGTTTCCAGCTGTGCAGGCATAGCGGCGGAGCGGTGGGTGGAAGCGTGGCGGGGTCACCGGGTTTGGCCGGTTCGTTGCCGTAGATCGGGTCTCCGACGATGGGGTGACCGAGGCTTTGCAGGTGGAGGCGGATTTGGTGGGTGCGGCCGGTGATCGGTTTCACGCTCAAGAGGCTCGTGTCATCAGTTTCTCGATACGATAGGAGTTTGAACTCGGTGCGGGCCGGTTTGCCGTTGACCGGATCGAGCTGCCGGTTGCCGGAGGGGCCTACTTCGGTGCCGATCGGCGTGGCACAAGAGAATATTTCTTCGGTGGGTTTGCCGTGCACCCGGGCGAGATAAGTCTTCTCCACTTTGCCTTCGGTAAACTGCGGTTGCAGCAGGCCCGCTATCCGTCGCGTGCGTGAGCACACCACCAATCCACTGGTATTGGCATCCAGGCGATGCGCCGGTCGCGGATGATGTGGTGAGTAGACTTGGATTAAAAGATAATCGAGCGTGTTGCGCTTAAAGCGGCCACCCGGATGCATCGGCAGGGGCGAGGGTTTGGAGAGCACCACGATCGCTTCGTCTCCGTAGAGTAGTCGCACGCGCGCATCGACCGCGGGTTCGGTTGTCGCGGGTTTAAGTTGCGCGTAATACTCCCCGGCCCGCACGACCCGGTTGAGCGTCACGGTGTCTTCCGCACTGTCGACCATGCGTTGTTCGTCCACGATAGTCTGCCAATGCTCCCGGGACAGATGGGGAAACACCGCCAGGAGCGCCGCACCGAGAGTCGCACCATCATGCTCTCCCGGGACCGTAAACGGACGACGATTATCGTAGGGCACAGATCCCGGTAGCGGATCGATCAAGGAGTCCAACTTGGCTTGCCGCTCCGCCAGAGCCACGCGTTCTTTTTCCGCGTCGGGCACGTAACAATGCGGACAACTGTTTGGCGGTTGATAGTGCGGATGGTCCTGCTCCTCCGCCGTCAACGGTGTCTGGCATTGGTAACATTGGGTCGACTCCGATTCACGTAGGGCTGGGTCCACCCCGACGCGTTGATCAAAAACAAA
>CAJXQX010000100.1 GCA_913058185.1 uncultured Verrucomicrobiota bacterium | reverse complement strand
TCTACACGTAAGGAGTCGTCGGCAGCGTCAGATGTGTATAAGAGACAGCCTCTCCCTACCACTTTCGTGTAATTTGTGTGTTTCGTGGTTAAAAACCAATCCTGCCTCCAAGAACTTGAGCCCATCTGAGTAATCCGCGGTTAAAAATACTATGCTGCCCCAAAAATCCTCCATATTCGTCCCCAGTTTTTGCGCTTTTTGTGCCTTCTTGTGGCTATCAATCAGCGGCTCTACCGCGACAACCTTCGCCGCCGATCGGCCTGATATTTTCGTCTTCCTCACCGACGACCTAAGCGCGCGTGATGTCGGTGCCTACGGCGCCAAGGACGTGCACACGCCGGCATTTGATCAACTCGCGACCGAAGGCCTCACCTTCGACCGCGCCTTCATCATTTCTCCCGCTTGCGCGCCCAGCCGCGCCGCCATGCTGAGCGGACTCACTCCCGCGCACAATGGCGCCGAAGCCAACCACACCTACATGCGTGACGATGTCGCGCCATTGATCAAACGATTCAAAGCCCTCGGTTACCAAACCGCCGCCTTCGGTAAAGTCGCCCACGGCAAAGACGCCGACCGCCACCACTTCGATCACGTGGACCGTTCCCGCCTCCCCTTCCAAGCCACCGAAACTTGGTTGCGTGATATCGATCCCAATCAGCCCGTCGCGCTGTTCTTCGGCACCAACTCTCCCCATGTTCCCTGGCCTGCCGTCGTGGGTTATGACCCCGACGAAGTGACGATCCCCCCGTTCCACATCGACACGCCCGACACCCGTCTATTCCGCGCCCGCTACTATACCGATGTCACCAATGCCGACACCCACTTCGCACGCGTCAACAATCTAGCCGACAAGTATCTCGGCACCGCAAACCGCGTCACCATCTTCACCAGCGACCACGGAGCCCAATGGCCTTTCGGCAAGTGGAACCTTTACGACGAAGGCACTCGCGTGCCTCTCATCATCTCTTGGCCTGAACACATCCAACCTGACACCCGCACGGCTGCGATGGTCAGCTGGATCGATCTTCTGCCCACCCTCTTGGATATCTCCGGCGACGACCTACCCGCCAACCTCGACGGGCGTTCCTTTCAACATCTCTTCACCCAACCCACCGCCAACCATCGCGACCGCATCTTTACCACCCACGACAACGACGGACGCGCCAATGTTTATCCCATTCGTTCGGTGCGCGACAACCGTTGGAAATACATCCGCAACCTGCACCCCGGGTGGCTCCAGAGCGACCACAGTTACCGTTTTCGCAAGGACGACGCCGGTGCTTACTTCTGGTCATGGGAAACCGCCGCCGCTACAAACCATAACAATTCCCTCATTCTCAACCGTTACCTTCAGCGTCCGGGTGAGGAACTCTACGACCTCAAAGCCGATCCAGACGAGTTGAACAACCTCGCCACCGATTCACGAAACAGCGAAACACTCAACCGACTCCAAGGGGAATTGGATGCTTGGATGACCGACCAAGGTGACGACGGTCATATCAGCGTGGATCCTTGGCTCCCCGGAGACCCAGGACTACTGGAACCCCGGTCTGCTTGGCCGCCCTACACGGACTCGAAGTAACTCCATATGGCTTCCCCGATTGGCTTTGCGTAGAGCCCAGATCTTCGCCACGTTGAGAACGAAATGAAGCGCGTGATCCTGATTTTCCTGACTGTTTTCCTTTCCGGTTGTTCATCACTCTTCAATCAGCCGAAGGTTAAGAAAGATTTTTGGTCGACCGGGGAATTAGTGGCGAACAATTCCGATTCCCCCTCAAAGCCCGATGCATTCCGGGGGTCTTTAAACTACGAACGATACGACCGGGTAAAATCTTCTCGAGCCATCGAAAGCCGAGCTAAGAAGTATGAAGCGGACGGCCTGAGTCCCGAGAATGCCCGCGCCGCCGCCGAAATCGAATACGCCAAGTCCGGGCGGTGATTAAGCCAGGCACGGTCTTTTGCCGGCATCGATTCGCTCCTTTTATGGAGATACTTCCTCACCGTCTAGTCTGCTTGACTGAGCCGATATTCGTATTACTTTAATACCATGCCGGTATTAAGTTTTAAGGTCGATCCAGATACCGAACGAAAAATTCGAGCCAAAGCTCGAGCAGAGAAAACTTCGGTGTCCGCGTATCTACGGAAAGTAGCTTTGGGGTCCGAGTTGAGTCCCCCGCCCAAAGTCGTTGCGCGAAAACATCCCACTTCCGGGCTTCCCTACAACGCCGCCAAGACTCTGCCGGTCGTCGTCGAAGAGGACATTCGCGCTGCGCTGGCTGACTTCCCGTGAGCCACTTATTGGACGTCAACGCGCTGCTCGCCTGGGAACACGCAAACTCGCCTCACCACAAGGCGTTTCACAGGTGGGCCGCGAATCTGGAAGATCGCCAATTCTGGACCTGTGCCCTGACCGAGCTGGGATTCATTCGAGTATCCATGCAGGTATTCGCGTATGACAAGGCGATGGCCCAAGCCGCGCTACGGCGCATCAAGTCTTCCACTGATGGCTTCATCGATGACGCGCCATCCCCTCGCCTGCCCAACTGGGTCAAAACTGCCGGCCAAACGACTGAGGCGTATTTGGTGCAACTCGCCCGCACCAACAAACTGAAACTGGCGACCTTTGACCGCAAAATCAGAGATTCAGCCGTTCAACTGATCGTCTAACGAAACGAATCGAAAGCACTCTCCCGCCTGAAAGTAACCTATTAGGTTACTTTCGCCATGAGACGAGGCGCAGCAATGAAGTTAGATTTGGGGTTTAGTTCGGTTTAAACTCCGGTTATCAAATCAGGTTCATGGACGGAAAATCCTGTTGCACCCCCCAGCACTCTACCGACAACGCGAACGCCGCTTTCGCGGATCCTGACTTCGCGCGCACCAGCTCGGGGGTGACCGAAGGCATGCAGTTAATCGAAGCGGGCACCTTCCAGATGGGCAACGAACGCGACTACGGTTTCGAGGTCGATGGTGAAGGGCCTGTTCATGAGATTACTCTCGCGCCATTCTGGATGGATGTGACCACCGTGACTAACGAGCAGTTCACCTCCTTCGTGAACGCCACGGGTCACCAAACCGAATCGGAAAAATTTGGTTGGTCCTTCGTTTTCCACGGATTGCTCACACCCAAAAAACTCGCGAAGGTAAAACACCGCGCGGTCGGCAGCGAATGGTGGTGCCGGATCGAAGAAGCCTGTTGGCGGCATCCCGAAGGTCCCGGCTCACATATCAAGAAACGGGGAGATCATCCCGTGGTGCACGTCTCCTGGCATGATGCGATGGCCTACGCCACGTGGACCGGCAAGCGCCTCGCCACCGAAGCCGAGTGGGAATACGCGGCTCGCGGCGGCATCGAGTTCGGTAACCGTTTCCCTTGGGGTGATGACCTCGAACCTGACGGGAAACACCGCATGAATGTTTGGCAGGGTGATTTTCCCAAAACCAACTCCAAAGCCGATGGCCACTATGGAACCGCTCCCGCCCGCTCCTATCGGGTCAACGGTTTTGGTCTCTCCCAAATGACCGGAAACATCTGGGAATGGTGCTGGGATTGGTTCGAACCGAGTTACTATCAAAACTCACCGCCGAGCGATCCGAGCGGTCCGTCCGCTTCGACGGGACGACGGGTCATGCGCGGCGGCAGTTTCCTTTGCCACCACAGTTATTGTAACCGCTACCGCGTCGACGCCCGCAACAGCAACACACCCGACAGCGCCACCTCCAACACCGGCTTTCGCTGTGTGCGCGACGTCTAGTCCACCTTCCTTTCCCCACCTCATGCATTTACGTCGTTCTTTCCCTCTGCTGCCCCTTGCCGCCTGGTCCCTACTCCTCGGCCTCTCCGCGGCCGGCGCCGAATCGAAACCTAACATAATTCTGTTACTGGCCGATGACATGGGCCACGCCGACCTCTCCTGTTTCGGCAGCCCAGCGGTGCAGACCCCGCATCTCGACCGCCTTGCTGCCGAGGGCATCAAAGGCACGCACTTTCACTCCGCCTCCGCCGTTTGCAGTCCCGCCCGCGCTTCGATTCTCACCGGACGCTATCCGCTACGGTTTAACATCACCCGCCACTTCAATGACGTGGATATGTGGCTCCCCGAATCGGCCTACACTCTGGCTGAGCTCTTGGGCGATGCGGGCTACGCGACCGCCCATGTTGGTAAGTGGCATCTCGGCGGGTTACACGTTGATGACAACGGCCAGCGTCTCACCAATCAGCCCGGTCCACACGAGCATGGATTTGATCACTACCAAACCCAGATTGAACAACAACCCATCCGCGGCCAGATGGGCAGCGACCGCACCGTCTTCCGAAAAGGCGGCACTGTCCTACTCCGCGACGACCAGCACGTTGCGCCCGACGATCCCTATTTTCCCAAACACTTCACCGACGCCAACGGTGACTACGCCGTTGAGCTGATCCACAAATTCGCGGCGGACGACCAACCATTCTTCCTCAATCTCTGGTGGCTCGTCCCCCACACTCCCTATGAACCGGCCCCCGAACCCCATTGGGGCGACACGGCCGCAGCTGGAACCAGCGACGACCAACACCGCTTCCGTTCCATGGTCCAGCACATGGATGCCAAAGTCGGCGCCATCATGGCTGCCCTCGAACAAGCCGGAATTGCTGACAATACCCTTATCGTATTCACCAGCGACAATGGCGCCGCTTGGGAAGGTCACATCGGCGATCTTAAAGGCGGCAAAACGGACCTGCACGACGGTGGGCTGCGCGTGCCTATGATTGCCCGTTGGCCCGGCCACATTGCTGCGGGCACCGAAACGAACGCCTTTGGTCATTCCGCCGATCTGTGGCCAACTTTTCGCGCCGCCGCTGGCATAAAAGGAATCGCTCCAGCTCAACTCGACGGCATCAATCTCTTGCCCCACCTCACGGGCGCGCCCGCTCCCACTGCCGAAGCACGCGGCACCGTATTTTGGCAAATGCAGCTCTACCGCAGTCTGCAGCGCCACTACCTCAAACCCGAGCCCTACGCCACCGAAGTGGTCCGACGTGGTCCGTGGAAACTCCTCGCACTCGGAGGCGAACCGGTGGAGCTGTTCGACATCCTCACCGACCCCCGTGAGCAGTGGAACCTACTCGCCGAACAACCCGATATTGTTGAATCGATGACCACGGAATTGAAAACTTGGCTCGCCGCTAAACGCACAATTTCTCCCGGAACCGGCTGAACCAACCTTGATGGGCCTAGAACGAAAATGGATGGATCAACTCCCACGCTGATTCTCGGCCAATGAATCTAGATTACGATCCTGCGATTTAAGAGGTATCATCATCAAACGCAAATTTGATGCAAATCGTCGATTTTAATGCACCGAATCCTGAATTTTGCCACGAAAGCCTGGATCTATTTTTCCGGGTATCGACAGCGTCGGGTCAATTCTGCATTCGTCGGGTTATCTCGATGAAAATTCTGCGATTTCTCTCCGCTCTTAGTTTACTGTTCTCTCTCACCGCTTCGGTGAGCCTTGGTGCTAGAAAGCCCAAGAAGGAACCCGAGATTCTGATTGTTTCCGACACGTTCGGTCACGATGCAGAGGTTGTTCGACCTACCGAGGACAACCCGAAAACCTACCTGATTTTTATTGGAGAACGTCGTGACATGGGCGCCGTTATCGCCGGGATCAAAGCACCGTCCAAGGAAGAAATCGAAGCGCTGATTCATCGCACGATGAAATCCCAAGGATTTACCCAGAGCGAAGTCGGCGAAGCGGTCCCCGACGTCTTCTTAGTCTACACCTACGGATCCGCTTTCGTGCCTGACGATCCATCTGATGGTATCGAGTTCGATGAAGAGTCCGGTGAGTTCTCCGGCCAAACCGCCGTGCCTGATATCGTCGGCGAACGGGAAATGTTCGCTTTAGCGGGCGGAGCAAAAGTCCTCCAGAGTGGCGGAGATCGCCGCGCCCTGGAGAACGTCAGGGATGCCGCAGATACAGATCGATTGTTTGTCATGATCGCAGCGGTGGACGGAGCCAAATACCACGAAGGCGAAAAAGAGGTTATGTGGCGCACGCGGATCAGCATCCCTTCCCGCGGATTCAATTTACCCGATTACATGAACCTGATGGTAGAAACCGCCGCACCGTATTTCGCAGTGGAAACTACTGCACCCGTCACGCTCCGCGAGGAAGATCGCCGTGAAACCAACGTAGAGATTGGCGACGCCACCGTCGTCGAAGACGAGCCGTAGGGGACCCCACCCGGCCAAATTCTACGCTGGCCAACTCACAGGTCGTAGCTCTAAATTATTGAGAATAAAGTGTCACTTCATACGTAACACTTTATTATTAAAAGCTGGTTACCATATTTTTATATAATATTAATCAGCTTTATTTAGGGCAGCGGTAATTCAGCTTCGCGCCATACGGGAGGGGCGGTGTTTCGCTCGCCATTCGCGTGGGGTTTCGCCGGTCGCACGCTTGAATGCGACCGACATGTATTCCGAGTGCGTGTAACCCGTGCGTTCGGCCACCTCGGCGACCGTCGCTTCCGTCTCCGCGAGGAACGCCCGCACCCGTTCCATTCGGATGCGCTCAATGAGTTGACGTGGGGTGCATCCGAGCACCGCACGGAAACGCCGTTCGAGAGCGGTGCGGGCCATCGGCACCGCCCGCAATACATCAGCCACGTTGATGCCGCTACAGACTTCCCGGCGAATGAATCGCACCGCCTCCGCCACCCGCTCATCGGGAACCGCCACGATATCGGTGGACTGACGTGTTGCCACCCCCAGCGGCGAAATCATGTGTGCCTTCACCGCGACTTTCTTTTTCTTGCCCATCGAGTCCGCCAAAAGCTCGGCGGCCAACGCACCGGCCCGGGTAGCATCCGGAATCACACTGCTCAGCGGAGGGTCACACAGCTCGCAAAACAACACGTCATTGTGCACTCCGAGCACCGCCACGTCATCTGGAACCCGTAGACCGGCGCTGTAACAGGCTTCTAGCACCTGTTGTCCCCGAATGTCGTAACAGGCCAATACGCCCACCGGTTTCGGGAGTCGTTTTAACCAACGCCCCATGGCCTGGAGCTCCGCCTCCGGAGAGCGTTCCGCTAGCTCAAACTCGTGATACGTCATATTTCGCGACAGAACGTCGTCCCGGAAGAAACGACCGCGCTGCGCCGCCCAGCGAAATCCCGAGGCGCCACAATAAGCCATATTCGTAAGCCCCCGGTCTCTAAAATGCGCAAACGCGAGAGCGGTGACTTCCTGACTGTCGGTCACCACTTGCGGAAACATCGATCGCTCGACGGCTGCACTCACATCGACCACCGGAATACCGGTCGCTTTCAAGGCTTGAGCGATGCCGCGATGCTCGGCCCGAGCGATGATTCCATCACCATCCCACGTCTTCAGCCAACCTGGCACAGTCGCACCTCGTCCCTGCTCCACCAATCGCAACGCCCACGGACCATGCTCGTGTTCCCACTCGCGGATGCCCCGCAACAACTGCCGCCCGTAACGATTGGACGTTTCGATCAACAGGGCGACGCGCGGACGGTTCGGCATTACTAAACCCTTTAACGCCGCAAGATGTCAGTGCGACGTAAAATCTCAATTATTATGTTTTTTTGCTCATGTCCGAAATCGCCTTCATGTGATATCTTAGATGCTCCCTGAATCTGCATATAAACCTTCAGATTCTACCCCTTACCTTTTTTTATGCCCAGTTACACATTAGCACTCCTGCCCGGCGATGGCATCGGTCCCGAAGTCGTCGCCGCCAGTATTAAAGTCCTCGACGCGACGCTCGAGAAGTTGACCGACGTGACTTTCCGATACGATGAGCTCTCCGTCGGCGCCGGCGAATATCTCAAGAACGGTGATCCCCTGCCGGCCAGCGCAGTCGAGCGAATGAAAGTCGCTGACGCTATGCTGCTCGGCGCGATGGGGCTACCATCCGTGCGTTGGCCCAACGGAGTCGAAATGACTCCGCAAATCGATATCCGCGAACAGCTCGACCTTTTCAATGGGTTGCGGCCAATCAAACTCTACCACGCCTCCCATTCTCCACTGAAGGGCTACGGCGGAGCCGGCGAGAAGACGATCGACTTCGTGATCATCCGTGAGAACTGCGAAGGTCTTTTCGTCGATCGACTCCGTCCCCGTGAACCCAATCCCGAGTTTGAAACCGACACGATGAAGATCACGCGACATGGCGCGGAGCGCGTTTGCCGCGAAGCATTCAAGCTCGCTCAAAAACGGCGCAAACATGTCACCCTCGTCGACAAAGCCAACGTGCTGCCATCGATGGCGTTCTTCCGCAAAATCTTTGATGAAGTTGCTGAGGAGTATCCCGACGTCGGGACCGATCGCGTCTACGTCGATGCGATGTCGCTCTTCCTCGTCCAACATCCGGAGAAGTTTGATGTCATGGTGACCGAAAACATGTTCGGCGACATCCTGTCCGATCTCGCCGCTGGTATCGTTGGTGGAATGGGTATGGCCCCCTCGGGTGACATTGGCCCGGAATACGCCCTGTTTCAGCCTTCTCATGGCACCGCGCCCACCATCGCGGGCAAAGGCATCGCCAATCCGATCGCGACCATCCTGTCGGTCGCCTTGATGCTCGAGTGGCTCGATACGCCTGAAACCGCGCGCGGCGCACGCTTGATCGAATCTGCGGTAGCTGCCGTAATGGGAGACCCCGCCAATCTGACGACCGACCTCGGTGGCAACACCGGCACCGACGCGATCGCCGACCTAGTGATCACCGCATTATAAGTCTGAATTCGTAAATCGTAATTCGTAAATCCTCCAACATGCCCCAAATCGTCGATCTTACGCTCACCGTGGCCCCAGACCTCCGGGGTGTGGCGACCGAGTCGGCATTCACCAAGGCGGAGAATGGCTGGAATGCTTCCACTTGGCACCTCTACTCGCACAGCGGCACCCACATGGATGCACCGGTGCATTTCGAAGCGGGACCAGGCACGATCGACCAAACCCCACTCTCCTCCTGCTTCGGGCCAGCGTGGGTGATTACGATTTCACCCTGCCAACCCAAGCAGTTACTCACCGTTTTTGATCTCGGTGATGTGGCCGAGAAGTTCAAACCCGGCGAAAGTCTAATTTTCCACACCGGCTGGAGCGCACACGTGAAAGATCCCGCAATGTATCGCGACCAGATGCCACGTATCAGTGCAGAGCTCGCGCGGTGGATGGTGACCAAGGAAGTTCGCCTCCTCGGCGTCGAGCCACCTTCTGTTGCCGATGTCACCGATCTGCCCGAAGTCACTTTGATTCACGAGATCCTGCTCGAAGGCAGAATCAACATTGTCGAGGGACTCACCAATCTCGAAGCCCTCACCACGAACTACGTCTTGTTCGGGGCCACGCCGCTCAAACTCCACCACAGTGACGGTTCACCCGTCCGGGCCTTCGCCATCGAAGGCGTCGATCCCAACCTTTTAGCCTAGTTCCCCCAAACCCCACCCCCTCATCACAATGCCCCGCCGCAACCTCGTCGTCGTCGCCACATTTCTCATCTCGCTGCTGCTCTACATCGACCGCACCTGCATTCAGGTAGCTGGAGATGGGATCAAGGCCGACCTCCATCTGACCGATACTCAATTCGGCTGGGTCCTTTCGATCTTCACCCTCGGATACGCCCTAGCGCAGACCCCATCGGGCATCATCGCCGATCGCGCCGGACCACGCCTCCTCCTCACCGGTGTGATTACGCTGTGGTCCGTGCTCACCGCCGCGACGGCCGCGGGATTCAACTTCGTTTCAATGTTGATCGTGCGGTTCCTCTTCGGGGCCTCGGAAGCAGGAGCTTTCCCGGGTATGGCGCGTGCAACGCTGTCATGGTTCCCCACTCAGGAACGAGGATTGGTCACAGGCATTAATTTTTCCGCTTCACGACTCGGCGGCGCGCTCGCTCTGCCGTTGATGGTTTGGCTGATCGATGCGACCGGATGGCGGGGATCATTTGTAATATTGGGTGCCTTCGGTGTCGTTTTCGCGGGTGGCTGGTGGCTCTTCTTTCGCGATAAACCGGAAAAACACGCGATGATTGGTGAAGAAGAGAGAGAGCACATTAAGGCGAATCGCCAAAAGGTTTCGACCGACGATACGCCATCTCCACGTTTCGCCGAAATGGTGGCCAACCCGAATGTGCGGCTGCTCATGGTGCAGTATTTCTGTTCCAACTTCACTTTCTTCTTCTGCCTGTCGTGGCTCTTCAAACACGTGAAGACCACCTACGATTTGACCGCGTCTGATGCGGGTATGTTGGCCGCATTGCCACTGCTAGGCGGCGCCGCCGGTAATTGGTTTTCCGGTTGGTTGGTCGACTATCTGTTCCGCAATCACGATGTGGTGGTCTCGCGCCGCGTCCCGGCCATCATCGGTTTCACTCTCGCGACGCTCGGACTGCTTGTGAGTCTCGAAATGGACTCAGCGTTACCAGCCGTCATCTTCCTCACCATCGCGGTGTTTGGGGCCGACATGACCTTGCCACCTTCCTGGTCAGCTTGTGTCGATGTCGGCGGCAAAACGGCCGGCGCCGTCTCGGGCACCATGAACATGGCAGGCAACATCGGTTCATTCACGACCAGCTTGGCCTTCCCTTACCTCTTGGTATGGACCGGATCACCCACGCCGTTCTTCTTCGTGGCCGCTGGGCTCAATGCCATCGCGGTAGCCGTCTGGTTCTTCATCAAGCCGCAAAACCCTATCCGAGCAACCGCCTAAGTAATACCTACCAAAATGAGTAAACGTCTCAAAGGAGTCTGTCTGGGCGCCGGATACTTCGCCCGCTTCCAATACGAAGCGTGGAACCGTATCCCGGATGTGGATATCGTCGCCTTGTCCAACCGAAATCCGGAACGCGCGGCCGCTGCGGCCGAACGCCATGGCGTGCCCAAGGTCTACGCTTGGGCGGAACTGGAGAAGATGCTCGAGGTAGAGAAACCTGACTTTGTCGATATCATCACCCCTCCAGAAACGCATCTCAATCTGGTCAAGTTGATCGCTCCTAAAGGAATTAATATCATCTGCCAGAAACCCGTCGCGCCTTCTGAAGAGGAGAGCCGGGCCGTCGTCGAAGTCGCCGCCCAACACGGCGTTCGCCTGATGATTCATGAGAACTGGCGCTGGCAACCGTGGTATCGAGAGATCAAACGGCAGCTCGAATCTGGGGCCATCGGCGACCTTTACTCAATCGCGGTGCGCATGCGCATGGGCGATGGTTGGCCGGAAGACGCCTACCTCGCCCGCCAGCCATTTTTTCGCGACTATCCGCGTCTGCTGATCTACGAAACCGGTGTCCATTTTCTGGATACTTTTCGTTTCCTGGGCGGTGAAATCAGTTCCGTCTACGCGCGGCTCCAGCAACGCAACCGCGATATCAAGGGCGAAGACGCTGGCCAAGTCGTGTGTGGTTTCGTCTCCGGCGCGACGGCCATCCTCGATGCGTCTCGCTACAACGAAGCGGATACGGCGGAAGCCCGCTACACCTTTGGCACCGTGCGTCTGGACGGATCAAAGGGACACCTCGAACTTGATCTAGAAGGTGGGCTCACACTGAAACCTCTCGGCGAAGAATCTCACCAGATCGACTACTTCCACGAGCGGCGCGATTTTGCCGGCGACTGCGTCCATCATCTGCAACGACATTTCACCGACTGCATGCTCAGTGGCGAACCGTTTGAGAGCACGGGCGACGACTATCTAAAAACCGTCGCCTTGGTCGAGGCCGCCTACCGTTCCGCGCAATCCAACCAAATTGAATCTCTCTCATCATGATTCTCCAATCCCCATCGCGGGTCGGAATTTATGCTCGAAAAATTTGCCTCTCAGACAAGTGAAAGACATCAGTGCATAGTCGAAATCCCGCCCTGCGAGATGGTTAAAACCTCTGCCTAACAGCCACTCGTAAATCAAATGCCCTCTCTCCCCCATAACGGCCTCGACCACCTCGCGATCGTGGTGCCCGACACCGCCGAAGCGCTGAAACTTTGGCACGACCAACTCGGCTTCCCGCTACTCTATAGCGAAGACGTCATGGAAGGCACCGTCCGGTTGACCCACCTCGACCTCGGTAATACCCAGCTGCAATTGGTTGAACCGCTCACGCCGGATCATCCCCTGCAAGCCTGGCTCAAGGAAAACGGCGCCGGGCTTCACCATTTTTGCCTGAACGTCGACGACGTCGCGGCAGCCGGTGAAATCTCCCCCATACCCACGGCTCCGAATCTCCATCAGGGCACTCAGGGCAAACGCGCACTCTTTCTCGACCGTAACGCCACCGACGGAATCCAAGTCGAACTCACAGGGAAATAATGCCCGGAATCCTCCCTCAATCTGAAACCTTAAACAGCTTCCCCGCGCCTTGGCCGGAGGACCTGTTGCCAGGTATCCAGAACACGCTGGAGGCTAAATCGCGTAAGGTTTGGATACTCGACGACGACCCCACCGGCACTCAAACGATTGCGGGACTACCGGTCATCACAAGTTGGGGTGTGGACACTCTCCGGGCTGAATTCGACCAACCTGAAATCGCTTGTTTCGTGCTCACCAACTCACGTGGACTGACCGCCGAACGTTCGAGCGAGCTGCACCGCGCGTTCGTGCGCAACCTCCGGGAAGCCGCCGGTGACCGCCACTTTACCTTGATCAGTCGGAGTGACTCGACGCTCCGGGGGCACTATCCACTCGAGACCAACGTGTTGGCCGAAGCGATTGGCGGTGCGGATATCACTTTGATCGCGCCCTACTTCGCGGCGGGCGGGCGCTTCACCTGCAACGACACGCACTATGTCGCCGAACAGGGGCAGTTGATTCCGGCGGGAGACACCCCTTTCGCTCGCGACGCGGTTTTTGGCTATCGCAATTCACACCTACCCTCCTGGGTTGAGGAAAAGACAAACGGGGCGACCAAAGCGGATAACGTCGTTTGTTTGCCCCTCGAGACCATCCGCAACCATGGCCCCAACGCCATCGCGCGCCTACTCATCCAAATTCCGAGCGGTAGCGTCGTGATCGTGAATGCCATCGACCAATCCGATATCGAAGTGGTGACAACAGCCGTTCTCGCAGTCGAAGCGGTGGGTTACACCATCGTGGCCCGCACTGCGGCATCTTATGTCTGTGCGCGCGTCGGCCAACGCCCACCACCTCTCCTTACGGGCGAACAGATTTCTGATAATCAAGGACAAGGTGGGCTCACGATCGTCGGTTCCCACGTCCCGAAAACGACCGCCCAACTCAATCAGGTCAAACTTCAACACAACGTGGACTGCATCGAGTTAAACGTCGCGGATTTACTGGATGGTAAAACACGCGATGCCGCCGTCGCCACCGCCATAGCTGCCACTAACGCCGCCCTCGCCCGCGGGGGTGACACCGTGGTGCACACCAGTCGAAAGCTGATTCGAAGCAGCGA
>CAJXQX010000099.1 GCA_913058185.1 uncultured Verrucomicrobiota bacterium | reverse complement strand
ATCATAGGGGCTATAGGTTTTCCCGGATTTACCGATCATCGATGAGTCCAGACCCACGCCGGTGTAGAACTGGAGACACGGTTCGTCCGTTCGCACGGTGAGGGTGCGGCCGCTGGTGGATTCGCGCAGGCGCGCGGCTATTCTGCCTGCGTCGGGTGCGGCTGAATCGATCGGTAGAAAATATAAGTCGCCGTGTTGTTTATGAAGCAGGGTCAGGGCGGAGGATAGAGGCCGCGATTGACGGAAATCGTTGCCGCCTGAAATCACAGGTTCTCGACGGCCCAAGAGTCCCATGTGGTCATCGGTGGGAGCATAGGCATCGGCTAAAATCTGTAATTCGTGAGAGGACACATTGCCCGCATCTTCACCGGCAAGGTTGAAGTAGGTGTGTTGGGTGAGGCTGAAGGGCGTGACGGAATCGGTTGTGGCCTCGGTCTCCATGATCAAAACATGGTCGGCGGTGAACGTGTAGGTCACGGCGACATCCACATTTCCAGGGTAACCATCTTCGCCGTTCGGGCTGTGGTATTCGAGGCGGATCGATGGCGCGCCATCGAGACGGTTGAGGGGAGTAGCGCTCCAGTTGCGGCGACTGAATCCTCCGTCGCCACCGTGCAGATGGTGGGGCAGATTATTGGCCGCGAGAGGGTAGGATTGGCCGTCGAGTTCGAAGTGCGCACCGCTGATGCGTCCGGCCACTCGGCCCGCGATGGCGCCGAAGTAAGGGTGGGGTTTCAGGTAGTCGGAGAGGTTGTCGAATCCAAGCACGATGTCGGCGATTTCGCCGTCTCGATCTGGCACGCGGAGTGAGGTGATGATGCCTCCCAAAGTGATAATGCGGGCTCCGCTGCCATCCGGGTGCGAGAGGTAGTAGGCTTCGACCGATTCTCCGTGGGGAAGTTTACCGAAGAGGGTGGGGTTCATATCGAAAGCGGGAGCGGGTTATTCGCCGCGAAGTAGACTGCGCATGAAGTGACCGTTTTCGGTTAGTTCGTCCTCTGTCCAACCGCTTACTTTGTTCACGTGAGGTTTGACGATGCCAGCGCTTTCGTCCTTGTTCGAAACGGCCCAGGTGGCGCTGCTGAGATGGTGTTTGCGCATGAACGCCTGCCATTGGGCGACCTATTCGCGATCGATGCCGCCATCGCCAGACGCTTCCATCGTGCCCCATTCGGTGACCATTAGGGCTACCCCCATATCGAGCGCTTTTTGGGCACGCTGGCGTAGATCCGCTTTGTGGCTGACAGCGTAGAAGTGAAGCACGTAGGCGACATTGGCGTCGTCGATCGGATCGGCGGCGGCTTCGTCAACGCGTTGAGACCAATATGGGGTGCCGACGACGATGAGGTTGTCTGGATCGTTTCGACGAATGGCGGCGATCACGCGCTCGGCATAGGGGTTTACGGTTTTGGACCAGGAGACCTTGAGCGGTTCGTTGTAGATCTCGTAGATGATGTGCGGCTGGTCGCCGTAGGTCTTTGCCATCTGGCTGAAGAACGCGACCGCGTCTTCGACATTGTCTTCGGCGTGGTGGTCGTGCCAGTCGATCAGTACGTAGATGTCGTTGGCGATGGCGGCGTCGACGACGCGTTTGATTTTGGCAATCTCCCGGGCGGGTTGTTGCTGGTATCCGAGTTCGCCATCATGGACCCCAAGGAAGGCGCGAGCCAGGGTGGCGTGCCAATCCTTGACGAGCCAATCAACGGTTTCGGCGGTGTAGAATACGCCTTCCCATTGGCTCCAAAAGTGACTCATGCCGTGCACCGCGACGGGGTTACCGTGATCGCCCACGATCTGATTGCCGTCGGTCTGGAGGCGGCCGTTTTTACTGACGGCAAGTAAGGTCGTGGCAGAGGCGAGACACAGAACGGATATCAGGAGGGGTTTCATGAGAAACATAAATACACCGCAACCCGGGTCTACCCGCAAGTGTCGGGCTGGTTAATGTTCCGTGGAGGCGGACGCCACCGATCAGTGGCTGGCGTTGAACGCGTCGACCTTGGCGCGAATGGCGCGGGTGTGGTCGGGTGTGCTGCCGCAGCAAGAGCCGATGATTCTCGCGCCTGCGGCGAGAGCGTCGGGCACCTTAGCGGCGGTTTCTTCGGGAGGTTGTTTGTAGACGGCCTTCATGTTCTCCAACACGGGCAGGCCGGCGTTGGGTTGAATCATGACGGGCAGATCACAGGTCTTACGATAGAGTTCAGTGACCAGAGTCGCGCCCGCCATGTCCATGCCGGTACCACAATTGAGCGCAACGATGTTAGCGCCCTTTTCCTCGATGAATTCAGCGGCGGCCTCAGGCGAGACCCCCATCATCGTTTTGTAGAATGTGCCATCCATCGAGAGGTCATAGGCGAGTGAAGCGATGATGCAGGAAGCGCCCGCAGCCTTAGCAGCTTCGATTCCGGATCCGACCTCTTCGATCCCGGTTTGGGTTTCGATGATTAATGCGTCCGCCCCAGCCTCGAGGAGGGCCTTAGCCTGTTCGGTGAGCGCATCGACAGCTTCGTCGTAAGGGAGCTCACCGTAGGGTTCGAGAATCGCGCCCAGAGGACCCATGTCACCGAGCACATAACCCTCGCGACCGCCAAAGGCTTCGCGGGCGATGCGGACGGCGGCGGCGTTGATGCCGACGAGATCGTCGGCGACCCCGTGGCGTTTGAGCATCATGCGGGACGCGCCGAAGGTGTTGGAGATAATGCAGTCGGCCCCGGCATCGACGTAGCGTTTTTGAATCTCGAGGATCCGCTCGGGGTGGGAAATATTCCAAGCCTCTCCGGAACCTCCCTGTTCGAGACCGGCGAGCATGAGTTGAGTGCCCATGCCGCCATCACAGACGAGACGGCGAGAGGCGATAGCTTCGAGAAGAGTAGGTTGAGGCATGGTAAAAAGAGACGCCGCGGGTTTTCCGCTGTTTCGTGAGGAGAAAAGTTGGTAGGCCCTCCGGGATTCGAACCCGGAACCAAGGGATTATGAGTCCCCTGCTCTAACCATTGAGCTAAAGGCCCACGAACAGACGCATGTTTTGAGGGATTCGGTCACCGCGTCCAGTATGGAAATGAGCAGGATCGCTCGTTCCCCAAATTTACCCATCTCGGGGAGTGTGAGATACCGGTCCTTGTGGCTGGGTTGGAAATTGCCGTTATTATGGCATGGAACCGTTGGTGTTAAAATCGCAACGACTCGATCTGCGGGCGCGTTTGCGTTCGGAGGTCGAAAAGTGGATATCTCGTTTTTCGGCAGAAGAGCAGGCGCATTTTTCTCCAGCTTGGCTGAAACAGTTGGCCCAATCGGCACCGTGTGATCCGTGGGTGCATGGATTTGCGGTGCAGTTGAACGAAGACGGAACTGACATCGGTTTTGCTGGGTTTAAAGGACCTCCCGACTCCGGGGGAGCGGTGGAAATCGCCTACTCCATCGACTCGGACCAGCAGAACCAGGGTTACGCGACGGAAGCCGCTGCTACCTTGGTGCGTTATGCTTTGGCTCAGGCAGGAGTCAGAACGATTCGCGCTCATACGTTGCCCGAAACCAGTGCTTCGACGCGCGTGCTCGCCAAGATGGGTTTTGTCCGCACGGGGGAGGTAATCGATCCGGATGATGGCCCCGTTTGGCGATGGGAAATAGTCTCGGCGTCTCGTTAGCCCATTTTGAGACTTCGTTTTGTCCCGTCTGCCCGTATGCTGGCCGGGATGAATCCTTTTCCGTCGTTGAATGTCTTAGGTGGTGTCTTGAAGTCGTGTTCGAACGATCCGGTGACGGGGTTCTTTCGCAATGGGCATTGTGACACCTGCGCGGAAGACCAGGGATGCCACACCGTTTGTGTGGAGGTGTCCGAGGCGTTCTTGGCGTCGAATCTAGCCGCGGGAAATGATCTCGTGACCCCGCGACCAGAGTATCAGTTTCCCGGCCTCAAACCTGGGGATCGTTGGTGCCTGTGTGCGAGTCGTTGGCTAGAAGCGACGGAGGCGGGGCAGCCTTCACCCGTGATTTTGGGAGCGACCCACCAACGGACATTGGAGGTCGTGCCGTTGGAGTTGTTACAGCAGCACGCGACCAGTTGATCCCGACAACGCTGGGGCTAATTTAGCAGCCATATCGTTTTGTTTAGCAGGGTCGCGAAAGTGACCCAGCCGAGGTAGGGCAGCCAGAGGTAGGCGGCTGCCCGATCAAAACGGAATAGGCGTAACTGCATCACGATCAATAACCCGAGAAGAATTAGGATATTGATCAGTGCGAGATCGGGGCGGCGCATTCCGAAGAAGAGAATCGACCAAAGCGCGTTGAGGATCAGTTGAGCGGCGTGTATTTTAAGGAGAGTTTTTGCTCCGGGTTGTTCGCGACGCATCCACACGCGCCAGGCCGCTACGCTCATCACAGTATAGAGGAACGTCCAAGCTGGCCCGAAGACCCAGCTGGGCGGATTCCAGGTGGGCTTTTTGAGCGTGAGATACCAATCGCTCACGCTCGATGCCGTCGCCAAGCCACCAATCGCGGCGACTCCGAAAGCGGCGAGGAGAAAAAGAGCGAGAGCGATCCAGCGATTCACGAGAGGAGTTTAAGTTAAAATATACCCTTGGCCAACTGCGTCGGATGGTTTTGCGGAGGTTGGTTATTAACATCCTAGGTGATTTGGGCGGTCTGGGCTGCGGACATTCATCGAAGGGGGCAGGTCGGGAAAAGTTGATTGGCATCAACTTTTTAACGACATGACCCCTTATCGTTTCACTTGGTAGACGCGGTTGCCTTTGGCATCGTAGAAGTCGACTACGAGCTGGTCGCCGGCGGTGACTTGGAGGAAGCCGCCGCGGGGTTCGGGAGTGATGTAAGGTTGGGTGACCAAGGAGTTCGGGTCGG
Organism: uncultured Verrucomicrobiota bacterium; assembly: GCA_913058185.1. Taxonomy (GTDB): domain Bacteria; phylum Verrucomicrobiota; class Verrucomicrobiia; order Opitutales; family Opitutaceae; genus Actomonas. Next base: position 8,928 of record CAJXQX010000099.1, on the reverse strand, counting down.
TGCCATTGAGGTCTCCCGGTTCGATTCCGAGGCGGGAATTTTCGTCGTTGATCGCGCCGACTGCGAACTCCTCATGGCCCGAGGGGTGGATGCTGTGGTATTGCCAATGGCGGTCACCACAGATCGTCATGAAATTCTCGATACCATTGACCTTCAGCCAATCGAAGAAGGCATCGGCTTCATGCCGAAAACCATTCAGGCTGGCGTGATTGTCGGTCTTGGCGGGGCGTTCGGCGTCGGGGCTGTCGGCCATGTCCGGTCCCACCATTGGGGTGGGGGTGATAAGGAGTTTCCATTTGGCGTCGCTGGCCTTGAGGGTACGTTGGAGCCAAGCGCGTTGTTCTAGGCCCCAGAGGGTTTTACCCGGCCCGTCTTCCATGTTATTGGGGGAGCGATAGTCACGTCCTTCGGTGATCCAGATCTGCAGGTCCTTACTTACGCGGTAGGTGCGGTAGGTCGGCGTGATCGAATCGTGCATGGGCACGATGGGCAATTGCTCGCGGAAGAGTCCGATGACGGTGGGTGCCAGAGGTAGGCGGTCCGTCGTGTTGTCGGAATCGTTGTAGCGGAAGTCGTGATCATCCTTGGACCAGTAGGTCGGCACATTGCGGAAGAACTCGATCATGCGGGGAAACCGAAATTGTTCGTGCCAGCAGGCACGCAACTCCTCGACGGTCGAAGCCACGCGGTAGGGATTGTCGTAGTAAACGATGTCGCCGGTGCCGATGAAGAAGTCAGGGTTGAGGGCGCTCATGGCGGCGAAGGCCGGGAAGCCGAGGCGTTTGTCCTCATGGGTGGCGGTGATCACGGGACCGGCGTTACCCGCTTTGCCGTGCATAAACTTGATGTAGTTCATGCAGCTCCCGACGATGAAACGCACTTCGGTGTCGGTTGTCGCTCCCGGATGAGTTTTGAACGAGTTAATCGGTCCGGATTGCAGCGAGGCTGCATCGGAGCCGTAGACCGCCCGGAAGTAGTAGCGGGTGTTGGCGGTCAGCCCGGAGAGTTCAGCCCGCGCGATGTAGTCGTGATGGGGGCTGGCAGGGATGAGGGCCGTTTGCTGGGCGTTTTCCAAATGAGGCGAATCACTCCAGCGAAATGCGACAACACCTTTTGCGCCTGGCATGTCTCCGTCATCGTTCAATTCCGTCGTGGCGGTGAGACGAGTCTGCACGAGCGCAGTGGTTGTGGTGACTTCACCACTCATGGTGCCTTGACCGAGATAAATATCAGCTATTGCGAGTGAAGGAGTGAGGCCGGAAAGGCCTAGGCAGACAAGCGCGAGTCGGTTCAAGCGGAGGAGCATGATGGGTGGATAGGACAGCGATTATGCCTTAGCAAACGTTGATAGCGGAGGTGGACGTGTCTCAGAAGGGGTCCGGTCGGAAAAAGTGAATTGGCATTCATTTTATGACGACCCGACCCCGGCGGGGAGGCACCTGCAGATTTTTTGTAATATTTCGTCGAGCCGGGCTACAATAGGGGGCAGCTTTCTAACTTACTCCTTGTCCGTTATCCCCCACACCACCGAAGATTCTTCGCCCATCGACTTCTACCAGGAGCTCTTGGGTCAAATGCAGCCAAAACTTCTTGGCTACATTCTGTCGTTGGTGGCGAACGTCGCCGATGCGAAGGATGTGCTGCAGGAAACGAATCGGGTCATCACGACCAAAATAAGTGAATTGCGCCAAGCGGACCGATTTGCGGCTTGGGCCTACCGAATCGCATATTTTCAAAGCCTGGCGTTTTTGAAAAAAAGTCGGCGTGATCCGCACCAGTTTGGCGATGAACTGCTGACCAACATCGCCGCAATGAGCGAAGAGGTGGCCGAATCGACTGAAAGCGGCCTGGCCCGGCTCGACCGTTGTTTGGCGCGTCTGCCCGACCGCTCTCGATTTGTCGTGAGCGACTTTTATTACGCTGATCTCTCCATCGAAGAGATTGGCCGCAAACGATCGATTCAGCCTAATCACGTGGCCCAGATTTTATATCGATCCCGGAAGGCGTTACACGCCTGCATCACTCAAATAGAGGAACAAGAAAATGAATGAGCTGGAAAAACTGATCGCCCAAATGCTGGCCGGGACTTTGTCGTCCGAGGAAACCGCGGAACTTCAATCTCGGCTACAGACCGATGAGGAGGCTCGTCGCATCTACGCTGAACAATGCCAGTTGCACGCCCAGCTACAGACCAACGACACCGTCAAGCCGTTGCTCGAAGCCGAGGAACTGATTGACCATGCCGAGGTCGCCCGCCCCGGGGGCAAAGTATCGCCCGTTTGGTTCATTGGCGCGGCCTTGGGTGCCGCAGCGGTTGTCGTATTTGCGGTCACTCAAATGGGCTCGCACGAGTCGATACCATCGGTAGAGAACGCCATCGCAGCCGTGACGCCGGAGGAGGCCTATGAGGAAGCCCACTTCTCTGAGGGTGGTTCGTTGAATCGACCGCCCACGAATTTTGCGGTCGTTACACCCACGCGAAGTGAAGTTTCGAAGATCAGTTTCAACCGCGATGTGCGGCCGATCTTGTCCGAAAACTGTTACGCGTGCCATGGTCCCGACGCCAATTCCCGCGAGGCCGAGTTGCGATTGGACATCGAGGCCAATGCCTTCCGGCCGCATGGGGAGTTTGAGGCAGCAATCATCCGCGGTGATCCGGAGAACAGCCCCGTTTACAAGCGTATCACCAGCACGCTTAAGAGCGAGATCATGCCACCGGTGGATTCGCACAAATCACTCTCGACGGATGAAATGGAAGTCATTCGCGATTGGATCGCTCAAGGTGCGGAGTGGGAGGGACACTGGGCCTTCATCAAACCCCTGAAGCCAACTCCGCCGTCGAGCGACCAAAAGGGCCACGCGATCGATGCATTCATCACGGCGATGTATGAGACGAAGGGCCTCGAGGCCAATCCTTCGGCCGATCGCGCGACTTTGGCGCGACGTCTCGCGCTGGATTTGACCGGGTTGCCTGCCACCCCGGAATCGGTGGCGCGTTTTATTGAGGATGGTCGACCCTCAGCTTACGAAGCCTACATCGACGAACTCTTAGCCAGCCCGAGTTATGGGGAGCACCAAGCCCGGTTCTGGCTGGATGCGGCCCGGTATTCGGACACCCACGGATTACATTTGGATAACTACCGTTCGATTTGGCCTTATCGCGATTGGGTCGTGAATGCGTTTAACCGCAATCAGCCCTTCGACGAATTTACCATCGAACAGATTGCCGGGGACCTGCTACCCAATCCGACGGACGAGCAGCTTCTTGCCACGGGTTTCAGTCGCTGTAACCCCACCACGAGTGAGGGTGGCGCGATTGAAGACGAATACCGGGCAATCTATGCGAAAGATCGGGCCGAAACGGTCGCGACGGTCTACACCGGATTGACCGTGGGATGCGCGGCCTGTCACGACCACAAGTTCGACCCGATTTCGCAGAAAGATTTTTATCAGTTTTCGGCCTTCTTTAATAACATCGATGGGCCCGTCATGGATGGGAATGCGTATGACACGAAGCCCAACCTAGTCATCCCTCGTCCGGAGCACAGGGAGCTTTGGGAGAAGGTTCGGGGTGAATTCGACGAACGGAGTGATGAATTTAACCGACTGAAGAAGGAACGTAAATCTGCCTTCGATGATTGGTTGGCCTTGGCCAGCCCGCCCGTTCCGACCAATCGTATTGAGTCGTATTGGTTCGCAGATTTGCGAACTGCGGAGGGACCGGACGATTTGATTCAGGGCATCGATTTGCCGTCCGCGATTGATGGATGGGGTATCGATTCAGCTTTCACTTTTGTGGTGGATTACAAGCTCCCTACTCTCGAGGGAGGCGAAGAGGTATTGATTGCGTCGAAGTTTGATGGCGAACGCGGATGGCGGTTGTTTGCCATGGATGGGGGCAGCGCTCAACCGAGGCATTATCGGGTGCGGTTTGAGCTGATCAGCTCATTGGCAGCCGGAGAAATGATTTCGCTCACTTCGTCGCCGAACCGATTTGTCGGTCTGGGGGCGGGAAAGAATGTATCGTTGGCTGTTTCCTACGATGGTTCAGGTCGAGCGATGGGAATTCAGCTGGGTCAGTCGATTCGATTGCCCATAGATGGGGCAACGATCATTGATAATCTAGCGGGTGATTTTGCGAATGCGGTCGCCTTGCGGGTCGCGTTGATGCCACCGAAAAAAGTGGAATCGAAACCCGAGCCCAAGAACGTTGAGGAAGAGGAGACGAAGACCGAGGATGCGTCTGCGGAAAAACCGAAGAAGACACCGGGTCCGATGATCGTATTCTTCGAGGGGGTCCCTCCGATGCATATGCTGGCGGACGATCGTAAAGCCGCCTCGATGCTAGCGAGGCTCGCGAAACCACGGGAGGATCTCGCTAGTTTTGATACCCGGCAGCTTAAGGAGTTTTTCTTTAGTGCGGTGGATCCTGAGACGTCTGCAGCGCGGACCCGGATGGCTGAACTCGAGCCAAACTATCAGCGTATCTATGATCTCGCGACGATTTCGCTGATCATGAAAGAAAAGGAAGAAGATGCGGTGGCGCACATCCTCAGTCGCGGTGAATACGATCAGCCGGGCGATGAAGTCGCGGCCAATGTGCCGGAAGTGTTGGGCGGCCTCGCTGATGGTGCGCCGAAGAATCGTCTTGGCCTCGCCCAATGGTTGGTGGCCGACGAGAATCCGCTGACTGCGCGGGTGACGGTGAATCGTATTTGGCAAAACCTATTCGGCACGGGACTGGTTGCGACAACGGAAGACTTTGGCATCATGGGCGAGAACCCAACGCACCCCGAATTGCTCGATTGGCTGGCGGTGGACTTCCGTGAAAATGGGTGGGATGTGAAGCGCATGATCAAACAGATCGTGATGGCTGATACCTATCGCCAAGATGCCCGCATCGATCCGGCGGAATACACGGTTGACCCAGAGAACCGATTGTTGGCGCGAGGATCACGTTACCGCCTCGATGCTGAAGTTATCCGGGATCAGGCCCTTTTTGTGAGCGGGGCACTGCACGCCCACCAGGGTGGGCCTTCGGTGAAACCCTACCAGCCGGTAGGCATCTGGAACGCGGTGGCCTATTCGGGCAGTGACACCCGTTATTATCACGCTGATCAAGGCGATGCGCTGTATCGACGCAGTTTATACACGTTTTGGAAACGCACGGCTCCGCCGCCGAACATGACTATCTTCGACGCGCCGTCCCGCGAGAGTTGTTCGGTGCGCCGCGACCGGACCAATACCCCGCTGCAAGCTCTCATCTTGATGAACGACCCTCAATTTGTAGAGGCGGCCCGTTTGTTGGCCGAGCGCGCGCTCAGCCCGTCAGGTGCGGTGGAGCAGTCGCCCCTGAGTCAGATCGAATCGATGTATCGTTTCGCCTTTGGCTCCGAGGTGCCCGACTCGCATAAGGAGGTGCTGCACGATTCCTACCGTAAGTTTGCGGAACGTTTTCAGGAGAAACCCGAGGATGCTGTCGCGCTGGTGCAGACTGGCGAATCCAAGCCCATGGAGGTGAGCGACCCGGTCGCCTTCGCCTCCCTCACCATGGTCGCCAGTCAGATCATGAACCTCGACAGTTTCATCAACAAATACTGACCCCACCTTTCAAACTTCCCCCATCATGGACCCCATTAAAAACTACGTAAACCTGGAGACGCGGCGTAAATTCCTCGGCCAAATGGCCATGGGGTTTGGCACCGCTGCCATGGCGTCACTCGCGCCTAAAGGCTTATCGGCTGCGACCTCGCTGAACCCGGCCGGCCAAGGACTCGGCAACGGCATGCTCGGCGCGACCCACTTCGCCCCGAAGGCCAAACGGGGCATCTACTTGTTCATGTCGGGTGCGCCATCGCAGCTCGATATGTTCGATTACAAGCCGCGGATGACCGACCTGTTCGACACGGATCTGCCGGAGTCGATTCGTAACGGTCAGCGACTCACCACGATGACCTCAGGCCAAAGTCGTTTTCCAATCGCGCCGTCCATTTACGATTTTCAAAAACACGGAAAATCCGGTGCGTGGGTGAGTGAGTTACTGCCCAACACCGCGAGTATCGTTGATGACATCGCCATCATCAAATCGATGTGGACCGAGGCGATTAACCACGATCCCGCGATCACTTATATCCAGACCGGCAACCAGATCCCCGGCCGCCCGAGTCTGGGTTCTTGGCTGAGCTACGGCCTGGGTAGTCTGAACGACAACCTTCCGACATTTGTCGTGCTTAACTCCACCTGGACCGGTCGCAAAGAAGCTCAGGCGCTCTTTACGCGGCTGTGGGGTGCCGGGCCCTTACCTTCCCAACACCAAGGCGTGGCGCTGCGCTCCGATGGCGATCCGGTGCTCTACCTTTCCAATCCGCACGGCGTGTCCGGTGATATTCGCCGGCTCATGCTCGATGGGGTCAGCGAGATGAATGAAGACATCTTCCACGAGTTTGGTGACCCCGAAACTCACGCGCGTATTTCGCAATATGAAATGGCGTTTCGGATGCAGTCCTCGGTGCCCGAGCTCACAGATTTATCCGATGAACCTGAGTATATTTTCGACCTCTACGGTCCCGATTCCCGCGTTCCGGGCACCTTCGCCTACAACTGCCTGATGGCCCGTCGTATGGCGGAGAAGGGTGTGCGCTTTTCGCAAATCTTCCATCGGGGCTGGGATCAACATGGATCCTTACCCAAGGACTTGCCTAACCAGTGCCGCGATGTCGATCGCGCGTGCTACGGTCTCATCACCGATTTGAAGCAACGCGGTATGTATGACGATACTCTGGTGGTTTGGGGCGGCGAATTTGGCCGCACGATTTACTGTCAAGGTGAGCTCACTCAAACCAACTACGGGCGTGATCACCATCCGCGTTGTTATACCATGTGGATGGGCGGAGCCGGAGTGAAGCGCGGGGTGGTTCATGGTGAGACTGATGAATTCAGTTACAACATCACGAAAGATCCGGTGCACATTCGCGATCTGAATGCCACGATTCTCAACCAGTTCGGCGTCGATCACCAACAGCTCAACTTCAAACACCAAGGGCTCGATCTAAAACTCACCGGTGTTGAAGAAGCACATCTCGTCAAAGGCATCCTCGCTTAATCATGGCCACGAAAAATCGATCAACGCTGGTGATTCAGCTTTTGGGTGGAGTCGGTATGTTGGGCCTTTGGTGGCTGTCCGGATATAGTCTGTTGGATGGAGAGCCACAGGACACGCTATGGCGGTTCTTTGGCCGGTTTCATCCGGTGGTGCTGCATCTACCAATTGGGTTGTTTGTATTGCTCGCGATCCTCGAGATTATAGGACTCCGCCGCTCCGATTCGAAGGCGACTGAGTTGGTGCCGCTGGTGCTGGGAATTACGGTCGGGGTGACGCTTTTGGCGGTCGCCACCGGCACGATGTTGGCTTATGGCGAAGGGGCGAAAGAACCTTTGGTGCAGGAGCACATGCGCAACGGAATTTGGCTGGCGATGGCCACCATTATGTTGGGTGTGATGCGGACCCTGCCTTCGCGGGGCACCTACTACATGCTGCTGGTGGCCACGGCTGGACTCCTGTTCTGGACCAGCCATCAAGGTGGATCGATCACCCACGGCCGCGACTATCTGACCGAGCATGCCCCGGACTCGATTCGACGCCTGTTGGGGCTCGAGGTGGAGGAGTCGGTGAAGGTAAAGCGAGTGGAAGATCTCGTGGTATTTGATCATTTGGTGCAGCCGATCATCGAGCAAAACTGCGTTTCGTGCCACAACCCCGACAAGCTCAAGGGCGAGCTCAGTCTCGAGTCGATTGAAGGGCATTTAGCCGGCGGTGAGCTTGGCCCCGCCGTGGTCCCGTTTGACGTGGAGGCGAGTGAATTACTCTTCCGCATAACGCTGCCGCAGGACGACAAAGAGTTTATGCCACCGGATGAGAAGACCCCGCTGAACGCGGGTGAAATCAGTTTGCTCGCGTGGTGGATCGAACAGGGGGCTTTCTCTGATCAGACCGTCGGGACTTTCGGGCCATTACCCGTGCAGGTGGACGATTATGTAGCTGCCGTATTTGCGGAAATGTTGAGTCCGGAAGAACGCGCCCGGATGCAGGAGGAACAGCAGGAACTATACGCCGCGCTGGCCGGTATCCGGGCTGAACATGGGGTTCTTATCCTGCCGTTGGAGGTCGGCTCCGATCAGTTTACGCTTGAGACCAACGCCGTCCGCAAGGCCTTCGACGATGGCATGCTCATGGTTTTGGCGCCGCACGCGCAAAACTTCGTATCCGCTGATCTCAGTGGCACGAGTTTGACCGATGCGGGGATTGCGACTCTGGCCAAGTTTGTGCGTTTGAGGGCGTTGAATCTCAGTCGGACCGCCCTCGCGGGGGCAACCTTGGGTCAATTGGCTGCGCTGTCCGAATTGGAATCCCTTAATCTTTACGGCACCAAAATCGATGCGGGCGCGGTCGATCAATTGGCGCAACTGACGCAGTTGAAACAGCTGTTTCTTTTCCAGACCGCGCTCGAAAACGAGGACGCGTTGATTCGTTTGCGAGAGGCACTTCCGGATTGTGATATTCGGGTGGCGGCGGTCGTGGAGCCTCTTCCCGAGGCGGAGGAAAAGTCCAAGGACACCGAGACCTCCTAGTCCGAATCTAAATCGTTCGCGTTAGTAACCTTACCTGCGCTGGTGGGGTGGGCGATCACTTTGAGACCGTCGGGTTTATCCTGATGGAAATTCTGGCGGTTTCTCCAGTAGAACCATGGCTCCGTCGGCGCGCCCAGCGGTCACACCACAAACAGTGGTGATGGAAATCACGCTGGCTGCCGATGCCTGTCTCTCTGCTATACCTGCTCGCTCCATTGGATCTCTGTGGAAAGTGGGATTAGGCTAGTTTGTACAATGAAATTTCAATTTGTGCATAAAATTGCATTGACGAAGCAAGAT
>CAJXQX010000098.1 GCA_913058185.1 uncultured Verrucomicrobiota bacterium | reverse complement strand
AGTTTGTTTTCATATCCTTGGTGTGTTCTTTTGTGGGGTGAGTGACGGTTTTAGCTGTGAGGCAAAGCCGTCAAAAGTGTTTGGATTAGTTATAAAAACGGGGCGGACTGTTCTGCCCCGGCGATTTGACGCGCGGTCAGGAGTATTAATCTAGCGGCGGCCGTAATGTCGGCGAGACTGAAACTCCTATGCGTCCGGTGCTATCCGGGTTCTCGACTCGCCAAACGAGGTGATCGATTACCTTATGGATAAGCGTGGAAAGGTTGACATCAATTGTAGCAGGATGATGCTCTAAATTGTTGTAAATCAGTGGGTTGAAGTTGCCTAAGACGACTTCGAAGTCCTTGCGGTGCTGGAGACCGGCATTCCGCAGGGTGCGAAAGAATGCTCCAGCGAAATGATCCACGGGGATATACAGTCCACTGGGTCGAGGTGATTGTTGATTCAATCGGCGCACCAATTGCTCGGTTTCACTGTTGAGGGGGTCGATCTCAAGGTAACTGACGCTGGGATCTTCTTTACCTAAAATACTGTGAGCTTTCAGGCCGAGTTCTTCAGCTCGCTTAACAAATGCATTAACCCGACGCACGTTGGCACTGTAGCTTGGATCTGCAGTCAAAACGGCGACCGTTTTGTGTCCCTGTTTCGCGAGGTAATCCGCCGCGATGCGTCCGTTTTCTTCATTGTTGGGCTCGACGTAATCTCCGGGGAATTCCTCGGAGCGACGGGTCATGAACCAGACGGTGGGGAGGTGCTTGAGTTTCGCTAAAACCTCGGGGGCGGGCTCCATCCCTTGAATGATGATACCATCGAGTTTTTCGGTGGTGAGAGCGCGGGGCAACTCCCGAGGGGAGTTGGAAAAGAGCATGTGTAGATCGACATGATTGCGCGGGTTGCGCTCTTGCATATCGGCGATGCGTTCTTGAAACCAATTTAGGCTGGGATTACCGGCCTTCGCCCCGACGAACCAAACCCCAAGTCGCAGCGTGGTTGGCTTTTTTGTTTTGGGACCGCGACGACGATTCAGGGGCGCAGGGGTGTAGTCGTGCTTCTTCATCACGGCACGAATGCGCGCCAAGCTTTCGGGCGCGACGATATCGGGCTGGTTGATTGCACGGGACACCGTCGAGGGGGAAACGCTGGCCTGTTTTGCGATGTCTGCGATTAGCATCATGTAAGTAAATGAAATTTCATGGAAAATCTAGTGAAATAAACGCCACCACGTCAAGCTGATTTCAAGGGCGGCCGAAATCGTCTCACGGCCTGTGGTTCTAGTCAGCGGCCTGAATATTCAGTGAGCGAGATGGGGCTCAGCCCGGTGTTGATACGACCAGAATAGAGGGGTTATCGAAGTGGGTTAGGGAGAGCGGCTGAAGGTCTTGCGGAATGGATGTTACAGAAGAGGCTGTCGCTCCTCCTGTAGCTGGGGAATATTAAGGCGGAGATAGGGCCGATTGCGCCTGCTTGTGGATGGATTAGTGTTTCTGAAATGAAGTGCCTCGTTTTCAGAGAGTTTCAATGAAATAACATGAAATGATTGCCTGAATGACGGAAAATCATAAAAGATAGCGATGGTTTTCTCAAATCGACCTCGGAAATCCCATGCTCCGTTCTCGCTTCGCTTTCACCCGTCGACCTTACGCTCGTGCCTCCAGAATCTTCCTCTCTCCCGCTTCCTTTCACCAAACGTTCCTCATGGATTTGGTCTGAAGAAGGAACCCATGCTGTCCCGGCCCCCGAGTCCCGCTCGCCGTCCCAATACCAAGTTCGGCGATTTCAGCTAGCTTTCGATCTCACAGAAGTTGGGGATTTGGCGGCGATCGTGCAGGTCAGCGCCGATAGTAGATACCTGTTCTATTGTAATGGTCTTTTGTTGGGGAGAGGTCCGGCCAAAGGGGATATCAATCATCATTTCTATGATTCGTTTGATTTAGCCGCTCAATTGCGGTCAGGCCGAAATATATTGTCAGCGTTGGTTTGGGATATGTCTCGGGTGGCCCATCGGCCGACGGATCTCGGGGCTCCATGCTCGATCATGACTTATGCCGGCGGGTTTTTGTTGGAAGGCAGCTTGGGTTCGGGCGATGACCAGGAAATCTTGGATACCGGCGTTGCTCCTTGGCAGGTGGCGGTGGATCACGAACACCGGTTTCAAAACGATGGAACCCGGTTCGAGGGTTATCACGGTTACTTTGAGGAACGCCATGATTCGGCTTCGACCGGCTCATGGTATGCCGAAGAGCAAACGGGAGAAGCCTGGCAGTCCGCGCGTTCGCTCTACCTCGCCGAGCGGCTTGAGGAGCGGCGCGATCCGACCAGCCCGTATGGCCTGATGCCGCGCATGATTCCGCAACTGATCGAGGGCCCACCTGTTGTCTTTGAGTGCGGTTTCCATCCGGGCGGGGGTGAACTTGAGCCGGAGTGGGCTGCGCTGGTTGACGGTAAAGGTGAAGTCACCGTGCCCCCAAACTCGCGGATCGAAGTGATTTTAGATACGAGCCTGATTACTACGGGGTATCCGCAGATTGTTGCGATGGGCGGAGCCGGGGCGAAGATTCGCCTGACTTATGCCGAAGCGTTGCGTCTGCCGTGGGAAACACCCGATGCCGTTTTGCTGGGCGAACAACAGTCGCTGGAAAATCTCGCTTCGCACTTTGCCGATGAGGGCACTGGGTGGACCTTTGATCGCCGGGGATTGATTCACGGTTGGTCGGATGTTTGGCAACCCGCCGGTCCAGCCATCACCTACGAACCCTTGCACTGGCGGGCATTTCGATTTGTCGGAATTACGATTGAGACCGCCGGCGACGCATTTGTGCTGCAGAGCATCGCGCATCGGTATTCCGCTTACCCTTACGAAACCAAGGCTACGTTTGAGTGTGACCAGCCGGGATTGGAACGCATCTGGGACGCCGGAGTGCGAACGATGCAGCTTTGCTCGCATGAAACATTTGAAGACTGTCCGCATTATGAGCAAATGCAGTATGCGGGTGATACGATGATCACATCGCATCTCGGGATGCTGACGGCAGGAGACTACCAACTGAGTCGACAAGCCCTGTATCAATTCGACTGGTCACGTGGATTCGATGGGCTGACCGAGAGTCGATTCCCCTCGCGACTGCGCCAAGTCATCCCCTCGTGGAGCCTGCACTGGATCACCACTATCCGGGACTTTGGCTTGTGTAGTGGAGATTTGACTACGGTGGCGGATCTCCTACCCGGAGCCAAGGCGGTCGTGGATTGGTTTCGACGTTATCGCGATGAGAGTGGTCTGCCGGCGAAACTGCCATATTGGAACATCACTGATTGGTGTCCCTGGTGGCCGCGTGGAGTCGTGCCCGGTGCTGACTCCGGGCCCACCTGCATCATCTCGGCGCAGTGGATCCAGGGATTGGATGAGGTCGCGCAGATGTGCGAATGGCTGGATCAACCGGCCGAAGCGAAAGCCTTGCGGGCGGAGGCTGCCACGGCGCGCCAGATTCTTCACGATACGTTTTGGTCAGAAGAGGAGGGTCTATATTTCGATCGACCGGGTGGGCCTGAAGTTAGCCAATATGGCAACGCGTGGGCGGTCGTATGCGGTGCGGCAGATGACGCGACCTGTAATCGGTTGCGCGCCCGATTCCCGCGTGATCTGTCTCTGGCCCCGGGTTCATTCTTTTGCTGGCACGCCGTGTTCACCGCGATGGTGCGCATGGGCACCTATGATGAAATGACCGAGTCGCTGGGACCTTGGCATGAGTCGATCAATCTCGGGCTCGATACCTTCGTGGAAGAGAACAGTTACTGGCGCTCACTGTGCCATGCTTGGAGTGCTCATCCGGTGCTCGAATTCCTGCAGCGCGTACTTGGTATCCGGTCAACATCACCTGGATTTGCGACCATTCGGATTCAACCCATGCCGGGTAAATTGAACCGCGCTGCGGGTCGATTGTGCACGCCGCGGGGATTTGTCGAAGTGGCCTGGCGTCGGGTCGGTGAGAAATGGGAGATGAGCGTGGATTCGCCCGTCGATACTCCGGTCGAAATTGTTTTACCCGATGGTTCCATTCATCAATCCAACGGTGGAGCTTGGAAGCTGGAGGAGGTATCCGCATGAGCGCGCCTCTACGATTGGACGATACCGATTCCGGTAGCCTTAAAGTCGGACTCACGGGCGGCACGGATCTGTGGTCATATACCTTCGTTCCGGAAACCCCGGCCAAGGATTCGACGCGACCTTACGTGCATCCGTTGTATTCGATTGATGGTGATGTTCTGACGAACCTTCGACCTAATGATCACCCGTGGCATCATGGGCTTAGTTTTATGCTCACTTCGGTGAATGGCGTGAACTTTTGGGGCGGGCCGACCCACCGTGCGGCCGACAGCTATCAGTGGCGTTCGGATCACGGCTTCCAGCGGCATGTTGAGTGGTTAGTGCGCACGCCGGAACGATTGGTCCATCGTTTGGAGTGGTGCGATTCTCAGGATGGGGAAACGGTTATGATCCAGGAGGAGCGCACCCTGACTACCACCGTGTTGGAGGATGGTTGGCAGCTTGGGTGGACCAGCAAATTACATAATCCGGGGTCCACGGATCTTGTCTGCGGCAATTACCACAGCATCGGAGGTCTCGAAGGTTCTCATTACACCGGGCTGCAGTTTCGCGGGGCCCGGGGGCTGCTCGATCAACATGGCGACGACACGATTCGACTACTCGGAGAATCGGGTTCGAGTGAGCTGGAGGCATTGCACGGCCACTCCGCGAAGTGGTTGGAGTGGCATGTTCAAGCCGATGGTTCGCTGCTCCGCAGTCGGATCCGGTTTGAATCCCGGAGTGGTTCGATTCCGTGGTTTGTGCGTCCGAATGATCCGCTGGTGGCGTTTGCGCCTCATCGCGAATCTCCTTTAACTATTTCCGCCGGTGACACGATGGAATTCGATCACGTGCTGCACTTCCTTCGTGTATGAATATCAATCGGAAAACCTTCTTAAAGAATCTCGGCCTCGGCCTCGCTGGTGCTGGCGTTACGCGGGCCGCAGCGGAAGCGTGGAACCTGCCTGAATTTAACGCGAGTTATCCCACCCCTTATTGGACGGCGGTGCGCGAGGGATACGAAATTGAATCGGGGTTTCGTTACCTCAACTCGGGAGGTCTGGGGCCGTGTTCTCGGGCGGTCAAAAAATATACCGCCCAAATCGAATCCGAACTTGAGGCTCGGGTTGAAACGGGACATGATCTGCTCGAATCGGCGCGGGAATTTGTCGGTGAATTTCTCGGTGCTTCAGTGAGCGAAGTGGCGTTTGTTCGCAATGCGACCGAGGCCAATGGAATTATTGCAGGCGGACTTGATTTGGAGCCGGGCGATGAGGTGATTTTCGAGTCCCACGCTCATCCCGGAGGTTCCTTCCCTTGGCTACTCCAGGCGGAGAAACGCGGCGTAGTCGTGAAGTTATTCGAACCTGATCCCGTTTCGGTATCTGGAAATATTACTCGGATTGAAGAACTCATTACCGAACGCACGCGAGCGGTGCAGGTTTCGCACATCACTGCTCCAACCGGTATCTTGATACCGGTGGAATCAATCGCCGCATTGTGTCGGGCCAAAGGCCTGTGGTTTCACGTCGACGGGGCGCAGTCGGCGGGAATGATTCCCGTGAACTTCGCGAAGATGGGCTGTGATTCCTACGCCACGAGTGGACACAAGTGGGTCGGCGCTCCCCGTGAAACTGGGGTGTTGATTGTGAAGCGCGACCGCCAAGACGACGTGAAGTCAGTCATGGTTGGTGCTTATTCTGGCGACGTGCCGAGTCTGCCGGGTTTACTTGATTATTATCCCGGAGCGATGCGCTACGAATACGGCACCCGCGACGTTTCACGCATTCTTGGGATGGCCGAGGCGATGCGTATCCAAGAGCAAATGGGACGGGAGCGGATTGCCGAACACGGAAGTATGCTCGTGAAGCAACTACGCCGGGGAATCGAGACCGTTGCGGACGTGGAGATACTGTCTCCGAACCATGCGCAACTCAGCAGTTCAATGCTGAGCTTCCGCAGTCCCCGGATCGGCTACCGTGAATTGTTCAGCGTGCTCGTCCAAGACCACGGCCTACGTTGCCGACCCGTGTCGGAGCGAGGCCTCGATGCGGTGCGCGTTTCCTGTCACATGTTCAACACTGCTGAGGACATCGATCTCCTGATCGCAGCGATCAAAACCACCGTTTCGACGGCTTGATGCCAATGCGTGTGACCGAATTATTCGACTTCGACGATCATCGCGATCTCCACCGAGACGTTGAGGGGCAGGGAACCGGCCCCGATCGCCAAGCGCGTATGACGTCCTTTCTCTCCGAAGATATCGACCAAGAGATCCGAACATCCGTTGATGACCTTGGATTGGTTGGTGAAGTCGCCCCGGCAATTCACGAAACCTTCCACGCGCACGATGCGTTTCACGTGATTGAGCGATCCAATTTCACCGCGCAGGGTGGCCAACAAAGCCAAGGCAGTGCGCTCGGCGGCATGTTGGGCCTGAGCCAAGGTGATGTCGGTCCCAACTTTACCGGTAATGAAGTTGCCCGCCTCATCTTTCGGAATGTGTCCGGCCAAGAAGATCAAGTTTCCGGAACGCACGACGGGGACGTAGTTCGCCACCGGTTTGGCGGTGTTGGGCAGTTCAATTTTCAATTCCGTCAGCCGCTCTTCGGGGGTGTTTGCCGCCACGCTAAACCCCATCGCCAGACTCAAAATCAGGCCGCCAAATAATTTTCCAAAATTCATCCTTTTACCCCTATGCAACTCTTCCTCCACCGCAACTGCTTAACCCCGCGCATTCGTAATCGCGGCCGGTTGGGCATTCTTTTGTTTACCCTATTGGGGTTCGTTTTATCGATGACTGGTGCTCCGGCCTACGACTTCTTTATTTGTGCCAATGTGAATCGGAATTACGTGATCGGGTCGAAGATTGTTACGACCAATGGACTTTTCCAGCGTGATCCCGTGGCCAATGAGTGGAAGCACTTTGGTTATAATGATACGACGATCTCCGCGGTGGCGTTTGATCCGCGCGACCGCGACACCATCTACACCACCACGCTGAATGGTATTTGGGTGAGTTATGATGGCGGTGATACGTGGAAGATGACCAACAGCTGGGATATGACCGAGGGCCGCGATGTTGCCGTCGACCCGCAGGCACCAGATACCGTTTATTTGGCGCTGCCTGATGGCATCGCGGTATCCATCGATCGGGGACAGAAATGGGAACGTCGCGAAAACGGTTTGCCGGACCGGGGGAAATACACCCAAACGATCGAGACCGATCGCGAGATTGCCGGACGCGTTTTGGCTGGTTGTGAGAAGGGCATTTTTATGACCGAAGATTCCGGCCAATCGTGGCGCCAAGTTCTGCCGACCGAGACTACGGTCAACGATCTTGAACAATCGCCCCACGACGCGGAACACTGGCTCGCCGTGACCGATACGCACGGGGCATGGCAATCCACCGACGGGGGCGATTCGTGGCGACAAATTGAGGCGCTGCCGGCCGAAGAAGCCATCTACAACGCGACCTACGACCCGACCGACGCCAAGCGCCAAGCCATCGCGAGCTGGGCTTACGGCGTTTGGACCAGTGAGGACGGCGGCGAGACTTGGACCGAACGGAATCGTGGCCTGCCAGATGGCGCCCGCGCCTGGCGCGTCGGGGTCGATCCTAACTCCGGTCGCCTCTACGCGAGTATTTTTCAAGAGACTCTCTATTGCTCTGATGACTTCGGGCGCACGTGGCAGCCCGACGCCATGGAGGGCTCATCCGTTAACGCCTTTTTGTCCGTTTCCCGCGACTAACCCCATTCTACGATGAAGCCTTTTACTTCTATTCTTAAGACTGCCGCCCTGACGGCATTCGCTCTCGTCGCGACCGGAGTTACGACCACCGCTCAACCCTCATTTGAAAAGCCCACTTCGCGCGAAGTCGTGGAAAGTCTCGATGTGCGTCGTGGTCAGTATTTAGACCGAGTCCGCGAAATGCAGGACCATCGCATCGGTCTCTATCGCGCGGAGAACTTCACCAAGATCGACAATTCCGCCATGGCCATCCTGCTCATGCGGGGCGAGGAGATAGAGGCCTGTAACAACCGAGTCCTGGAGTTGATGCAGGAACCGGGCACAGGCCCCTTTTGGATGTTTCCGACTACGATGGTCGCTTACGCCGGGCGCGACAAATTGTCGACTGAAGCGCAAGAAGCGATCCGCGAAGCCTGGCGCACCACGCGCCAACTGCGCGGTGACACCGAGAATCACTGGGTGATGTATCACACTTCCATGTATTTGATGGCACAGCTCTACCCCGACGAACCGGGCTCGGAGTGGTGGAATGGACTCAGCTCGAGTGAGAATCTCGAAGAAGGTAAGGGCTGGTTGCTCGATTGGATGGATATCTCAACCACGATCGGGCAGGGGGAATACAATCCGACCCACTACATTGGCGAATACGCGATCCCGCTCCTGATGCTCTCAGTGTGGGCGGAGGATCCGGCGATGCGCCAACGCAGCGGTATGTTGCTCGACTGGCTCTTTGCCGAGCTCGCGACCGTCACACTCGACGGCATGATGCGGGGACCAAATTCTCGGACGGATGACACTTCGGTGGTCGAGCGTTGGTATGCGCTCGCGAATTACTTTTCATGGCAGCTCTTCGGCAACATTCCCGCCGGCGAAGGTTTCCGTGGCTGGGGCTGGGGGAACTATTTCTCGGTTCTCGCCGAGTATTACACCGTCCCCGAGGTTATCTATCGCATCGCGGTGGATCGCCGGGCTGACATCTTGCAACGGGACCGCGCCCGTTCACGTCGAATTTGGCGCTACGGCGATGAGCACATGCGCCCGATTTACAAGACGCAGTATTTGCGCAATGACTACGCCGTCGGTTCCCATCAGGGAGGCATGAGTGATCCGATCCAGTCTCACGTTTGGGATGTTACGTGGTCGGTCGATGATCCCCGGGGCGTGCATAACACCATGTTCTCAATGCACCCGCACTCGTCGGGTAAAGTGATGCAGATGTTTTTCTGCACCTACCCTGAGCCGATGCCACCGGGAGTGACCTATGAAGGTAAGCCTTCCTACAATTCTGCGAATAAACTGCTCGGCTGCTCTCCCTTTGAGGAGGTGGTGCAAGACCTCGATACCGTGGTCGCTCTCTACGACATCGATCCGTCGTCAGATTTCCCCCAAGTTAACGGCTTCTTTTCCAAGGATCTCGCCGATGTGACGGAGCATGAATCTGGTTGGATCTTTGCACGGGGGGGCAGCACCTATCTGGCTTATCGTCCGTTGGCTGACTATCACTGGCAGCCCCACATCCGTTACCCCAATGGCCGCGATCCGACGATCACCGAGGAGACCGGTGGACGTATTCTTACCAGTCCCCACAGCAAGAATGGCACCATCCTGCAAGCTGCGGACGGGGATGAGTTCACCACCATGGCTGCGTTTCAGGCGGCTATTCTGGCACTACCGCTCAGTTACGAATTGGATCCGGTGCCGTCCGTGCGATTCACCTCTTTGCGTGGTCGCGAGATCGTGGCCAAGTATGGAGCGACTCCGTATGTGGACGGCCAACCCATTGACTACGGCAACTGGAAGCTCTTCGAGGGGCCGCATTTGAATAGCGAAGTGGACAGTGGTGTTCTCACTATCACGCATGGCCAACTCGGTCGCGTGCTCGATTTCAATACATTGTCTGCTACGGATATCGTAGTCGAATAAGCTGAGTCCGATCGATCGTCACTGATGCCTACCCCCACATCACTGCCGCTTGCTGCAGTGCGCTTCACTGGAGGCGTGCTGGGCGAGCGCGTGGAGATGGTGGGCTCGGTGACTTTGCGAAAGCAATGGGCCGCGATCAATGACCGCATTCCAGGAGCGGCACCTAGTCATGCGGTGCGTAATTTCCGGATCGCAGCCGGTGATGAGGCGGGCAAATACGATGGCCTTTGGTTTCAGGATTCAGACGTCGCAAAGTGGTTGGAGGCGGCCTGCTACCGGATCAGCTTTGCGCCCGAAGAAATCCTGTCGGCCGCCATCAGTGAATTGGTGGACCTCTACGAACGAGCCCAGGAGTCCGATGGTTACCTGCACACCTATCATCAATTGACGCCCGGCGCCGAACGCTGGTCGAATTTACGAGACCTGCACGAGTTGTATTGTGCCGGGCATTTTGTTGAAGCGGCGGTGGCGCATTACGATGCCACCGGATCGCCAAGATTGTTGGCTGTCGCGCAGAAGCTGGCCGATTTGTTGTGCCACACGTTCGGATCCGGGCCGGATCAGATCAAAGCGTATCCCGGTCATCCCGAGTTGGAGTTGGCCCTGGTGAAGCTGGCACGCGCCAGTGGCGAATCGCGTTACCTTGATTTGGCGGAATTCTTCGTGCGGGAACGAGGATGCGCACCGCCCTATTTTGCCGAAGAAGCGAAGCGCCGGGGGGAAACGGTGCCGCCGGTCTGGGCCTATTTCGACGAGCAGGCTTATTGGCAAGCCCATGCCCCCGTGGTGGAACAAACTGAGCCCCGCGGTCACGCCGTGCGAGCGATGTATCTCTACGCCGCGATGGCGGATCTCGCGCGGGAAACCGGCGCGGTCGACCTGGCCGAAAGCGGGAAAAAAATCTGGGACGAGATGGTGGCCAAACACCTTTACGTCATTGGCGGAGTTGGGGCGGATGGTCCCGGCGGTGAGAATTTTTCGGAACCTTACGACCTTCCGGATGATCGGTCTTATACCGAGACCTGTGCGGCGATCGGCCTGATGATGTGGGCCCGGCGTCTGCTCGATCTGCGGTTGGATGCGGGTTACACGGAGGTCATGGAACGCGCGCTTTACAACAATGTGCTCGCAGGGCTGTCGCAGGATGCGAGCCACTACTTTTATGTGAACCCCCTAGCGGTGAACCCGGGAGAGACCCGGCGGCGCTACGATTGCAAGATGGTCAAGACGCAGCGGGTGCCGTGGTTTGGTTGTGCTTGTTGTCCACCCAATATCGCACGGTTGCTATCGTCCTTGGGGCACTACGTGGTGAGTCAGATTGAGGGTGGAATCGCGCTGCACCTGTTCACCGCGATGGAACTCGATCATGACGGGTGGAACTTAAAAGTGACGACCGATTACCCTTGGTCCGAATCGGTTACGATTGAAGTGCTTGATGCTCCCTCCGGAACCGCGACGTTCGCGGTTCGCGACGCTGGAGCGAAGTGGCAGCTCAACACCGCGCCGATCCAGGAGGCTCCGGTTGACGGTTATCTGCATTTGGCTCGTCGGTGGACGGCAGGCGATCGTCTGACTGCCGAAATTCCATTACCTATTGAACGCGTGCGAGCGCATCCCAGAGTGACATCGGCCGTAGGACGGGTGGCCCTCAAGCGAGGCCCGGTGGTTTATGCGGTCGAGGAGGCCGACCATGGAGCCGGTTTGCCGAGCTTGGGTATTAAACGTAATGCTCAACTCTACGCGGAATGGGACCCGACCTGGGGCGGAGGCATCACGGTGCTCAAGGGCGAGGCCGTGCGAGAGACTGCTCCGGATAGACTTTATCAGACGGCGGATGCACCGCAGACTGAAACCCTGCCACTACGCGCCATTCCCTATGCATGGTGGGGAAATCGCAGTGAAGGCGAAATGAGAATATGGATACGGGATTACGAATCATGAAATACCTAAAATTACTTTCAGTTGGCGCCAGCGCGTTGACCTTATCACTTGCACCGTTGGTCGCGGATATCACTCCGGCCGAAGCGGCCGCTCGAGTTGCGACTGACGATGCAACGGTGAAATTTCTGGAGCTATTGTGCGATGATCACGGCGGCCGACTCACCGGAGCACCGGCCAATGAAGCCGCGATGGTGGATCTGGAGGAAGCCCTGCGAGAGTTGGGCCTCGAACCGGTGCGCGAGACGTTTCCGATGCAAGGATGGGTGCGGAAGGATGATACTCTCACCATGAATGGCCCGGTTGCCCGGGAGATGCGTTCGATCGGAATTGGTTACATCGAACCCACGGGGCCGATCAGTGGTCCCGTGATTGATTTGGGAGCTGGTGGTCCCAAGGATTTCGAACGTGATTTCCCGAAAAATGCTATCGGCCTCTTTGGTCCCAGTACAAAAGGCCGGACCGATGAAGTCAGTGCACGAGCGGTCGAAAACGGGTTGGTAGGCTTGATGTTCATCAATCGAGTTGGCGGAGGACAATTATTGGCTCGTACCGGTGGGTTTCACGGTGAGTCGCTGCCGTTGCCGGTTTATTCCGTTACGCAGGAAGAAGGTTTTTGGATGCGCCGTTTAATCGTCCGTGATGTTCCAGTTGAAGTCGGTTTGGAGGCGCGCTCTTACACCACTCCGATCGAAACCAGTAATCTCCGGGTGCGCATCCCGGGCCGCTCGGCGGAGACAGTATTGGTTGGCGCCCACTTCGATAGTTGGGACCAAGGGCAGGGAGCGATTGATAATGGTTTGGGTATCGCGCAGTTGCTGGCTATTGCCCGCGTGCTACGTGACGAACAACTCGATCGCACCGTTGAGCTGGTTTGGTATAACGGCGAAGAGCAAGGGCTCTGGGGGTCGCGCTATGCGATCGAATCCGGGTTCGATGCGAAGAACCCCCCTGCGATCATGCTTAATCTTGATATGGTGGGTGTGCCGATAGCGGTGAACGCCATGGGTCACGACGATCTTTTGCCGGTGCTCGAGCGTTGGAATAACAGTCGTGGCGACGCTGCGCTTGAACAGGGCGTGCAGAACAAGTCGTGGGTGGCGAGTGATCACACGCCTTACCAAGTAAACGGCGTTCGTATCATCACGTTCAACGCACCGATCAACGCCGAGTCCGTGCGTTACTACCACGACTTCGGAGATACTTACGACAAGCTCACTCCGGAGTTGATCAAAGACTCAGCCGCCACGATCGCTTCGTTGGTGGTAGAATTGGCTCAGGTCGCGGACCTGCCTACTGATCCTTTGTCACCTGAAGAGGTCGAAGCCCTTTTACTCAAAGCCAAACTCGATAGCCGACTGAAGGCTACGGGCCTGTGGAAATTCTAGTAATCCCACCATCATGAAAGCGCCCTCCTATCGTCCTCGAGCCCGGGCGCGTTGCTGTTGATTGACCAGAATTTCATCCTGATAGGTTTGCTGCCAGGCGTAGATCGAACGCACGGGTGGGTGGGGTCGATTTACGTCACCAGATGGCAAGATGCGGTTATCATGCATCAATACGGGCCGGACGCTGCCCGCGATCATCTGATCCACTTTTCCATAAAACCGGTTGTTGATCAGCTCGATCCCGATGCAGTCACGCGAACCTAAATAGATCGCTGCGGGGAAGGGCTCCATCATCACAAACACATTGCCTTGGATGATGTGATCAAAACTGGCGGCCTTCGCCAGAATCGCGGGCCCACGTCCCACCACAAATCGGTTGTATAGAACGAGCCAAGCCTCGTGCATTCCGCCCATCCACATGCCCGTTTTGGTCGAAGTGATGTTGCAATTGTAGATGACGTTGCGAGGGCCGTTCGGCCCATGTCCGGTGTCCTCCGGTCCGGACGACCACATGCCGTTGCCATAGGATCCGCCGTCTTGGGATGACTCGACAATCAATCCCTCGTAGAGGTTTTCGTTCGGCCAACCCGCATGCCATTGTGCATCGCTGTTATGAAACTGGCTGTCGCGAATCACATTACCCGATGAAGCCCACTGCAGCACAGGGGCATGCCGCATGTCGTAGGTTGTCACGTTCTCCATCAGACTATCGTAGGAATGCTCCCACCCAATGTAGGCACTGCCGCCTCCATTATTCCACGCCCGATCAAACACCGATGCGCGCACTTCGCAGCGTTTTGAATTGGGCATGTAGAGTGCTTTGTTTCCGGTCTTGATTACCTCCAGCCCACGCACCCACGACTCCCAACCATACTCAAATACCACACTGTAGA
>CAJXQX010000097.1 GCA_913058185.1 uncultured Verrucomicrobiota bacterium | reverse complement strand
TATGTCACAAGTTCGCGTTCGTTTTGCTCCCAGTCCCACTGGATTCTTTCACATCGGTAGTGCCCGCACGGCATTATTCAACTGGTTGTATGCCCGAAACACTGGCGGTAAGTTCGTGTTGCGGATCGAGGACACCGACAAAGAGCGCAACAGCGACACGTTCCTAGAGGTGATCTATTCCAGTCTACGTTGGCTGGGGATGGATTGGGATGAAGGCCCGGGCGCCGGCGGCGATTGTGGCCCTTACCGCCAAAGTGAGCGTGATGCGATCTACCAAGAGTATATCGAGAAACTTAAGGCGAGTGGCCGACTCTACGAAAAAGAGGGCGCGCAGTGGTTTAAGATTTCAGGCGAACCGCAAATCATTGAAGACGAAATTCGTGGGCGCGTAGAACGCACCGAAGAAAAGGATTTTGTGGTCGTGCGTTCAAACGGCTCACCGGTGTTCCACCTCGTTAATGTGATCGATGACATCACCATGGGCATCACGCACGTTATCCGCGGCGAAGATCATTTATCGAATACCAGCAAACATACGGAGCTATTCAAGGCCCTGGGCGCGCCACTGCCGGTCTTTGCCCACATCCCATTGATCCTGCGTCAGGATGGGCCGGGTAAGATGTCGAAGCGTGATCAAGGAGCTTTGGTGGCGGACTACCAAAAACGCGGCTACTTGCCCGAAGCGGTGGTGAACTTCCTCTGCTTGCTCGGTTGGAATCCGAAGGATGATCGCGAAAAACTATCCATTACTGAAGTGGTGAAGCTGTTTGATTTCCCCGGAGTGAATCAAAGCAATGCGCGATTCGACGACCGCAAGATGGCGCATCTCAATATGTCGTATCTGTTGGAGTTGGCTCCGGCAGTTTATCTCGAAAAGGCGAAAGCCCATTTTGCCCAAACCCCAGAGTTTGCTGTGATCATGCAGCAGGCGGACGATTCGCATTTCGCTGAGGTCATTGCGATCAGCCAACCCAAGGTTAAAGCGATCGAGGAGTTACCGGCCTACACCTCGTATTTTTTCAACGATGAGCTGGTTTGGAATCCGAAAGCGGTGAAAAAAACTTTCAAGAAAGGTGAACCCTTGGTTCGTCTCGCAGAACTCGTTGAACACCTCGATACTTTAACATCGTTGGGCAATGAAGAGTCCGTTGAGGAGTCGATTAAAGCCATGGCCGAATCGAAGGATAACGGATTTGGCGATTACCAAGCAGTCGCTCGACTCGCCGTGACGGGCACGAATGCCGGTCCGGGGTTGACCCAGATTTTTCGCGTTTTAGGAAAAGATAAAGTGCTGGCGCGTATGCGGCAATTCCTGGCCAGCCCGCCAAACGTCGAAGGCTGATCGATTTATTCCGGGGCGGAGGAACTTGCGTAGACTTCGATCCAGTCGAGCCGAGATGAAGCTCGGCTGCCCGCGCCGATCATCAGGTCGGTGAAGCCTATCTGCGTGACGCGAGATAGATCTGGATCAATCAGCACCGGGTGTTCCTCGGCGATCAATTCCACGTTCAATTTTCGCCACTGGATGTTTGCGATGATGAATTCACGTTCGCGCCAATCGTTGGATGCGACATCTCCCACGTCACTGACTAGCCAATCCCCATTTTGTAGTTGGATGATGATGCGCAGCACCCGGAAGCCCGATTGTTTTGCCCGCCAACACACCTTGCTCTGACCGCGAAGATCGAATGCTCCGGAATGCGGTTCGAGCGATACCGCCCAGTTGCTCGAGACACATAAACCAGACCAAATGTAGAAAGGATCGTCGGCCGGCTGATCATGATGGCTCTTTTTGATCAGATCCTTAGAGGGACCATGTAAATGTAGAGAGAGTTCGGAGTTGGTCACATGC
This sequence comes from uncultured Verrucomicrobiota bacterium, assembly GCA_913058185.1. GTDB lineage: Bacteria > Verrucomicrobiota > Verrucomicrobiia > Opitutales > Opitutaceae > Actomonas. The sequence continues at coordinate 12,325 of CAJXQX010000097.1, read as the reverse complement.
GCCTGTGTAACCGGAATCTCTGCGGGCGTTTCTTTCCAGTCCTCGCGAAACAACAATTCGGGACGTTCAGCGCCCGCGATGGAAGAGAGAAAAAGCAGAGGCAGAGCGTTGAGGACAAGCGTGCGGGCAAAGGGGGGGCAACCGAGCATAGATCCCACAGGAACAAGTCACCGTGGATCTCACAAGGTTCAATCAGAACTCTACTGTGGCTCGGGTGTTGCCAATCGCTCGTCGTAATATTTCGCACTCTCGCTGCTCCAGAACGGCGAGGAGTCCCACAGTGGCACGGTGGGTAGTAAGGCTTCCCAATCCGCGAGTTCGCGAAACAACTCGGACGTAAGGTCGGATTGATCGGATGCCAGGTCTTCGGATTCCGCTAGATCGGTGGTGGAATTGAAGACTTGAGCGGATCGATGGGAAAGCCGGATGAGTTTATGATCGTCGCGCCGAACCGATGCTTGCCCTTGAAGTCGCCAAAATAACGTCCGAGCTACGGCCGGACTCTCACCGGTGAGCGGAGGCAAAAGATTGATACCGTCATACGCGCCGAATTTCTCTACCCCGCGCTGAAAGTTTCGAGGGTCCTCGTGACTCAGGGGAGATCTCAACGGCAGGGGATCAGCGCTGGCGGCGGCCATGAAAGTAGGGAGCAGATCGAGTGCCGAAGCGGGGGCATTATATCGCGTGCCGGCCGGCAGCGTGCCGGGCCAAGACCAAATCATAGGAACGCGGATACCGCCTTCTTTTAAGGCACCTTTGCCGCCGGAAAGTGGTCCATTCCAACTGCCGTTATTCGCAGGACCTCCGTTGTCGGAGAAGAATACCACGAGGGTGTTTTCGAGTTCACCGTTGTCGCTTAGCCAATCGTGAATTCGACCAACTCCTCGATCCAGCGACCACATCATCGCCGCATAGGTGCGGCGCTTGGGGTCATCTATGTGAGAAAATCTGGCCAAATCAGCCTCGGTCGCATGCATGGGAGTGTGCGGTGCGTTGTAGGACATGAATACAAACCACGGCTGATCTTGCTCATTCTCTGTTTGCATCCAACGAAGACCTTCATCGGTAAAGAAATCAGTGAGATAATTGTTGGTGAAGCTGGTTACAGGGACGCCGTTTCGTTCGATCGAATTTTTACCTTCGGTTGGAAAATAGCTATGACTGCCCTCCAGCATGCCGCAGAAGTAATCGAAGCCGCGTTCGTTGGGATGAAACCCGGGGCCAATTCCTTGATGCCATTTCCCGATCAATGCCGTCGAATATCCGGCGGCCCTCAAGTGGTCGCCCAACGTGTGTTCGCCCGGTGGCAGTCCGAGAAGCTCAGGCCGCGTGGCGTAAAACTTATCGTCGCGATTGAGGTTTCCTTCGTAACCGAAGCGACGCGGATCTCGACCCGTCAACAAACCGGCTCGAGACGGCGAGCAGACCGAACTAGCGACGTAGCCTTCGGAACAAAAAACCCCGGAGCGGGCGAGGGCATCCAGGTTGGGCGTCTGCAATTGTTTGCTGCCCGTATAACCCGTGTCGCCATATCCCATATCATCGGCCAGAATCAGAATGATATTCGGGGCTTGTGATGCGCTGGCGGCAGAAAAACTAATCACAAAAATACCGAGCAGGACGCCCACTGTTTTTCGAAACCAAATTGTCATATTCTCAGGCTAGACGGGAAGCGGTCTGCATTGCGACTCTGTAGCGGCAATCACAACGGTCAGAAGCCTAACCCGAATACTTAGGCCGTCGAACTGGTGTCTGCTGGGGTGATGCCTAAAATGTTATTGGATTCCGACAGGATTCTGGCCGGAGCAACAGGTTTACTTAACGCTGCTTTTGCGCCCATACTCTTGGCCATGGAAAGGTAATCTGTGGCTCCGATTCGGCCGCCACCTGACATCGCAATAATAGGTAATTCAGGATGGTTTTTACGAGCGGTCATGATGGTTTCGAAACCCTCCATCTCGGGCATGATCACATCTGTGATCATGATGTCGAATTCACCGCCATCTAATTGCATCATCGTTTCCCGACCGTTTCGGGCAGTGATGACCGTCTGCCCCTTTGCTTTGAGGTAGGCGGACTGGACTTCGAGGAGTTCCTCGTTGTCGTCGACTAGAAGAAATTTTGCCATAAGCGATGCGACTCCGGGCAATCTACAGATGGATTTTGAGTCTAGCCAACTCGGGAAACTACTTATTGGTCCAGGTGTCTCGGAGGGTAATTGTGCGGTTAAAAACCGGCTTTTCTGAGCTAATACTCTCCGAATCGACCGTGAAATACCCTAATCGTTCGAATTGGAAACGATCTCCCGATTGTGCCGTGCTGAGATCCGGACCGATTTTCGCGCTCACGATCCGCAATGAATCCGGATTCAGGCACGTCATGAAATCTTCGGCGGTGCCAGGCTCAGGCACATTGAAAAGCCGGTCATAGAGTCTGACTTCGGTGTCGATCGCATCCGGCGCGCTTACCCAGTGAATGGTGCCTTTGACCTTTTGTCCGGAATTAGGTTCGCCACTGCGGGTGGTGAGGTCGGCGGTGGCGTGGACTTCGACCACGTTGCCATCCTCATCTTTGACGAGGTCTTGGTAAGTGATGATGCAACCATACTTAAGACGCACGCTGCCACCGGGTTTGAGGCGACGGAATTTCGGGGGAGGAATCTCCGCAAAATCGTCCTGCTCAATGTAAATCTCGCGGGTAAGTCGAATGGGGCGCGTGCCTTGGGATTCGTCCTTGGGGTGGTTGGGGGCGGCGGTGATGTATTCTTCACCTTCGGCCAGGTTGGTAAGGACAAGCTTGAGAGGTTCGAGCACGGCCAAGCGCCGTGGGGTGGAAGCATTGAGGGAGTCCCGCACGATACCCTCGAATACAGCAGCTTCGGTTAGGCTATCGAACTTGGTGATGCCGATCCGATAGGCGAAGTCCCGAATGGCGGAAGCCGGCACGCCTCGTCGACGCAGGCCGGCGAGGGTCGGCAGGCGAGGGTCGTCCCAGCCATCAACGGCCTTTTCCTCAACCAAGCGTAAAACGCGGCGTTTACTGAAGAGCGTGTAGGCGAGATTGAGCGCCGCGAACTCGATTTGCCGGGGCAACGTGCGCGGTAGGTTCAATGACTCCAGAATCCAGTTGTAGAGCGGACGATGGACTTCGAACTCCAGCGTGCACAGGGAGTGCGTGATGCCCTCGATGTAATCACTCAAACAGTGGGCGAAATCGTAGAGTGGGTAGATACTCCATTTTGCACCTGCGTGGTGATGATCCACATGACGAATCCGATAAAGCAGAGGGTCACGCAGCCATACATTGGGTGAACTCATGTCGATCTTAGCCCGCAACGTTCGGTCGCCGTCGGGGAATTCTCCTGCCCGCATACGCCGAAACAAATCCAGATTCTCATCCACGGATCGATCGCGGTGTGGACTGTTGCGGCCAGGTTCGGTCGGGGTGCCCCGGTAGGCCTCGGCCTCTTCGGCTGACAAGTCGCAAACGAAGGCGTGGCCCGAGGTGATGAGTTGCTCCGCGTAACCAAACAGGGGTTCGAAATAGTCGCTGGCGAAGAAGGGTTCTTTTACGCCGCTGGAGGCGGGAGCGGCGTAATTATCCTCTCGTCCGCCGACGGACTGTGATTGCGGGACGGCCCCCAGCTGTTTTTCGCCGAGGTGTTGGTCGGCCCAGTCGGCAATCAGCCAGCGAATGTCCTGCGTGATTGAATCGACGTAACGGGTTTCTTCTTTCGCCGGGTTGGTGTCGTCGAAGCGAAGGTTGCAGCGGCCTTGGTTCTCCACCGCGACACCAAAATTTAAACAGATCGATTTGGCATGCCCGAGATGGAGATAACCGTTGGGCTCCGGTGGGAATCGAGTGACGATTTTTGGCGTGCGTCCGGCACTCATGTCTTCGGTGATGATCTCGCGAATGAAATCAGTGGGGGTGGATTCGGTCGAATCTTCGATCGGGTCGGTCATACGGAAATAGGGTCAGGCTTTAGCCGGTTTAAATGGCACTACAGTATCTCCTCCGGCGCGGGGTATCGCGCCTTCGGCCTGCATCTCTTTGACGACACCACCGAGGAATGGAATGAGTTGTTTTTTGCGACTCACGATGCCGGGCATATCGAATATATCGTCGCCCTCAACGGTCGGGTAGGAGATGCGAGACATGATCTCCGAATCTCCCTTGGCGACGAGTAACGAGTTCTGCGTGTTGATGTCGGTCACCAGCAGGCAGGCGAATACCAAACGTTCCTTCCGACGGAGATCGTCGAGTGCTTCGGCCAGTTCGCCGGAGTGCTTCCAGAAATTAGTGAAACCTAATTCCTCAATTTGTGAGACCGCGAACGATACCCCATCTTCTTCATAGACCTTGCGATCGGAGTTAATGACCTCGCTGGGGGAGTTACTCAGAATTACGGAACCAGAAGCGAAGATCTCGCTGGCCAAAGTGGATGATTCCACGCCGGCTATTTCACTGAGCCATTGTAGGATCTCGGCATCACGCTCGGTGGAAGTCGGGCTATTGAGGTGAAGCGTATCGGAGATGATACCACTCATCATGATTCCGGCGATACTCGGAGACGGTTCAATACCGTGCCGGCGGAATTGATCGGCCACGATGGTGCAGGTCGATCCCACGGGTTCGTTGAGAAACAGAATCGGTTGGCTCGTATTCAGCGCACCGAGGCGGTGGTGATCGATGATCTCGACGATGTCTACCTGATCGGCCCCGACCACCGCTTGAGTGATTTCGTTGTGGTCGACCAGAATCAGGCGGCGTTTCACCGGCCGAAGCATATCGGTTTTAGTGAGGATGCCCACGAGTCTGCCATCATCAGTGAGAACCATGAACGCGGCGGCTGCAGAGCCGGCGAGTTTGCGACGAAGATCAGAGAGGTGCGTATCGGGGCTCAGGGACGAAAAGTTACGCTCCACCAGCGACTCGATACTGGAAGCGGCGCGGATAGCCAATGCGGTGGTCGCGGTGTCATAGGGACTGCTCAGCATGGATACGCCGGCTGCTTTGGCCTGCTCGACGACTTCGTCATCGACCGGTAAATTCCCCGTGATAATAAGAGCACGGACTCCGTGTTGGATAGCGCGTTGTTGAATGTCCCAACGATCGCCGACGACGACGATAGACTGGGATGGGGGTATGTTCTCTTCTTTGGAAACTCTCCAAAAAGACCGCACATCCATGGCGCCGATCCGGACGAAGAGTTGTTCCATCTCTTCATTGCGTGTGGAGGTCAGGACTTTCGCTTTTAGTGAGCACGCAATCTGGTCGATGCACGTGTGAACCCGGCGCATTTCGCGGGGTTCGCTGATACGGGGGATGAATGAACCCCCGAGATCAAAAATCGAGAGCTGGCCTTTTACGTAGCGCTCCGAAGTCACGATAGGTAGGATTCGAACATCGTGTTCGTCGATGAGTTCGAGAGCTTCGGCGCAGGTGGCGTTTTCGGGCAGCGTGACCACGTCGCTGATCATCACGTCACGCACGCGCGGAGTCACATCACTGATGTAGATCGGAGCGGGTTGATCGAACTTCGATAGGATCGTATCAATGCGCGCATTGGTATTACCGCATCGAGCGGCGACGTAGCCCTCCAGGCCTTGAGCCTCTTTCAAGGCGGCGTAGGCGATGGCGGAGCACACGGCGTCAGCGTCGGGATTTCGATGCCCGATTATATAGGTCAGGTTAGCTTCAGCCGCAGTAGTCATATAGGTATAGAGGTCGAAGCTGGAACCCCGGACGCACCCAGTAAAACCAAATTGCCGGAAATTATGGGTGACGGTCAGGAATCTTCCTGCAGTCAGGCCCTGTTAGGCTCGAATCGTGACCAAGGCCGGGCCTCAGGGGCCGGCCAATGCACTGGTGCCGTTGCTGCTGGCCACTCCGTTGGCCGAATCTTGCCCTAGAATCCGGACAGCCCCGGTTCCGTTGGTGCGATTTGGAACCGCTTGGCGTAGATTGGAAGTTGGGCGGCCCGTATTGCTGATGAGTAAATCCTCGATCGAAGAATAGAAAACCACGTTGCCACCGAGAAATACGACGTGTCCCCCTGTTTCGCCGTAGACTCCGCGATTCGGATCATCTTCGGACGAGCCGGCTTCAGCCCACGTGCCATCGGTGCCCAGTCCCCGAGTGAAGGCTAGAGGAGTGGTGGCTTTGTCGCTGAGTCGCAATCCAGCGACGACGTTAAAGGAAGTGGTTCCGAGCGAGGTGAATTCGGTTTCTAGGGTCGGCGGAGTGCTCACCCCGGGATCGAGGACGAGAAGGGGAAGGGCAGTTTGATCGACGGCGGCGTCGAGTTTGGACACGAGGAGGGAGGGATCGTTAAACCCACCGTAACGAGCGAGTTGCCCGAACCACTGCCAGTAGCGTTCGTTGGACCCTGCGACTTGCCGGTTGGATTGCTGAGGATTGGGCAAGGCGTCGCGATTGTCGGCGGCGTAGATCAGAGCGGCCTTGCCGAGCTCGCGGAGATTGTTGGCATCGACCGCTCGTTGAGCCGTTTCGCGCGCTTTTCCTACGGTGGGGATGATGATCGCAGCCAAAATTCCTAATATTGCGATGACCGTGAGGAGCTCGATGAGAGAGAAACCAGCGGTTGATCGGGGGTATTTATTCATGAGGGGTAGAGCGCAACAGTGCTCTTTACGATGGGACCGACTCAAGCAGAAAGTCCGTCGCGAGCTGGACATTACGGGGAGAGACTCCGTATAGCTTCGATAACTATGAAAGTATTTATTGATGGCCAGTTGGTGGATAAAGCAGACGCCAAGATTTCCGTGTTTGATCACGGCTTGCTCTATGGTGATGGGATCTTTGAGGGCATACGTATCTACGATAATAATATCTTCCGACTGGACGAGCATCTGGAGCGATTCGAGTTCTCGGCCAAAGCACTGATGTTGGAGCTGCCGTGGACGCGGCAGGAAATCAGCGATGCGGTTTGCGATACCTGTCGCGCCAATGGCCTGGAAAATGGATATATTCGTTTGATTGCCACGCGAGGAGAGGGAGACCTGGGACTTTCCCCCTGGAGTTGCCCGAAGCCTTCCTTGATTGTGATTGCCGATACGATCGCGCTTTATCCTCCGGAACATTACGAGAAGGGGCTCAAGATCGTCACCGTGCCCACGCGCCGGATGAATCCGGCGGCTCTTAGCCCCGCGATCAAATCACTCAATTACCTCAATAACATCATGGCAAAAATGGAGGCCCGTCAGGCTGGCGCGCTCGAGGCTATCATGTTGAATGATCACGGACTCGTGGCGGAGTGCACCGGCGATAATATCTTCGTGGTCCAAAAAGGTGCGATTCTCACGCCATCGGCTCAGCAGGGCGCATTGAAGGGAATCACCCGAGACTCGATATTCGATATCGCAAAGGATCTGAATGTCGCGATTTCTGAACACGAACTGACGCGTTATGATATTTGGAATGCCGAAGAGTGTTTCCTCACAGGGACCGGTGCTGAGGTGATCCCGGTGGTCGCGCTGGATGGTCGCCAAATCGGTAACGGAACGCCTGGACCGATCTTCAAACGTGTCCTTACCGCATTCCATCGGCGCGTCCGCCGCGAAGGAACTCGATTGTAACAATTGAGAGTGGGATCCCGGGTGAGACACCAACTGGGACATTGAGTCTCAACTGGGCGAGTCAGCTCGCGTTTTCGTCACACTCAGATTCACCCTAAATAATCCCATTGCAGGATCTTGCCTCTCACATGAGTCATGGCATGATGTTTGCAGCGCTAAAGAGCACCGGGAAGTGTCCGTTCTAAATCAAACCGTCCGTCTAATTCTTATTCTAAATGGCAAGCCCTCTGAAATGTGATCTTTGTGATAATCAGGCGACCGTGCATTTGACCCAAATTGTGAGCCAAAAGGTTCATAAAGTGGATCTTTGCGAGGCCTGTGCACAAGCCAAGGGCGTCACGGATCCAGGGGGGTTCTCGCTGGCCGATTTGCTGCTTAAAGCATCACTCAATCCGGAGCCTTCAGCGGCATCCGGACTTCGGTGTGAACAATGTGGATTCGTGCCTGAAGAGTTTAAGAAAACGGGGCGATTTGGCTGCCCGGCTTGTTATGAGGCGCTGACTGGTATGATCGATCCTATGCTAGAAAATATGCATAAAGGGACGGCCCACGTCGGCAAAGTGCCCGAGCATGCGATGGAGCGCAAACAGCTCGAAGACCGGCTGACCACACTCGAAACCGATTTAAAGGGCGCGATTGATGCCGAGCGTTACGAGGACGCAGCCAAGTTCCGCGACGAAATCTCGCAAGTGCGCGAAGAAGCTGGAATGGCAAAAGCCACCTCAATCTGATGCCCGCGCCGATCGAAAAACTATTATCGGCTCCGGCTGAACTCACCGACAACCGGGCTTCAAAATGCCCCGTGGTGTTGATGACGCGGATTCGCCTCGCGCGCAATCTGGCGAACCATCGCTTTCCGGGTCGAGCGGATGACTCGGAGCGGGCCGAAATCTTTGCGAGATGCCGGGATTCGCTCGCGACGACTCCGGGACTCAAACGGAGTTTCAGTGTAACGATGGATGAGCTGGACGAACAACAGCGTCAGTTGTTGGTCGAACGTCACTTGGTCAGTCGCGAACTGGCTGATTCAAAGGCGGGGGCTGGGGCGATCATCAATCGCGACCAAAGCATCTCGGTCATGGTCAATGAAGAGGACCACCTTCGTATTCAAGTTTTGAGGACGGGATTCCAACTCAAGAAAGCATGGAATACCATTGATGCATTGGACAGCGCGCTGGAGTCATCGCTGAACTATGCGTTCTCCAGCAAGCTGGGTTACCTGACCGCCTGCCCAACAAATCTGGGCACGGGCATGCGCGCTTCGGCGATGATGCATCTGCCCGCGTTGGTAATCGTTGGCCACATGGAGAAAGTGGTCCGGGCGGTGAATCAATTGGGTATGGTGGTGCGCGGATTATTCGGCGAAGGGTCGGATGCAAGTGGAAGTATTTTCCAAATCTCGAATCAAACCACGCTGGGCGAGACCGAACTGGTGATCGTCAAACGCTTACAAAGTGTGCTCAAGTCGATCGTCGAACATGAGCTTAACGCCCGCGATCGATTGCTGGAGAACTCCCCCGGAAAGCTCCCCGATAAAATCGGCCGCGCTTTTGGTATTTTGAAACACGGGCATTTGATCAGTTCGTCTGAGGCGATGAACCTACTGTCCTTGGTGCGCTTGGGGGTAGACCTGGGATATTTCCCCGAAGAACAGCGTCTCGCCGTTGATCGACTTTTTATTGAAGCCCAACCGGGACACATCCTGCATCGCTCGGGTCGCCCCGAGCTCGAGTCTGAAGAACGTGACCAGCTGCGAGCTGAAAAATTGCGTTCCGAATTTGCCAATTTCACACCACCGAATTATGACAGTGTCGGACTTAACTAATCCGACCAAACCACTGCACGCTCATGAATAACTTTACTCCCCGCGCTCAACAAGTCCTGGCCTTGGCCCGTAAGGAAGCGGATCGGTTCAACCACAACTACGTGGGCACCGAACACCTGCTACTCGGACTAATCAAACTCGGCCAAGGTGTGGCCGTCAGCGTGTTGCAGAAGATGGGGCTCGATCTGGAGACCGTCCGTGGTGCCGTTGAGAAACAAGTTGGCACCGGATCAGAATCTAAGACCCAGGGCAGCATCCCCTACACGCCCCGCGTGAAGAAGGTCCTCGCCCTGGCCGGAAAAGAGGCGAAAGCCCTCAACCATTCTTACGTCGGCACGGAACATATCCTCCTCGGACTCCTCCGGGAAGGTGAAGGCGTCGCGGCTCGAGTCCTCAAATCTCTCGATATCGATATCGAACGCACGCGTAACGAAATCCTCCGGGAGCTTGATCCGCAATTCACCGGTGGTGAAGAAGAGCCAGGCGCCGAAGAGGCAGGCGCTCCATCGGGCCGCGGTGGAGGAGACGGTGACAAGAAAGAAGTCAAAACCCCTGCGCTGAAAGCATTTGGTCGGGACCTTACCGAATTAGCCCGCAAGGGTGAACTCGATCCGGTGGTCGGGCGTAAGCAGGAGATTCGTCGTGTGATTCAGATTCTTTGCCGCCGCACCAAGAACAACCCCGTGTTGATCGGTGAGGCGGGAGTCGGGAAAACAGCCATCGTGGAAGGCCTCGCTCAGGAGGTCATCAACGGTATCGTGCCCGAACTCTTGATGGACAAAAAGGTCATCACCTTGGATCTGGCCCTCATGGTAGCCGGGACCAAATACCGCGGGCAGTTCGAAGAGCGTATCAAGGCGGTGATGGACGAGGTCAAGCGCGCCAAGAACGTGATTATTTTTATCGACGAACTTCACACCATCGTGGGTGCTGGAGCCGCCGAAGGCGCCATGGATGCGTCCAATATTTTCAAACCCGCGCTATCCCGCGGGGAACTCCAGTGCATCGGTGCAACGACGCTCAACGAGTATCGTAAACACATCGAAAAAGACGGTGCGCTAGATCGCCGATTCCAATCCGTCAAAGTTGAGCCGCCTTCTGTTGAAGATACCGTAACGATCCTCAAAGGCATTCGGCACAAATATGAAGATCACCACAAAGCGGTCTTTACGGATGAAGCTTTGGTGTCGGCCGTTAAACTATCGGACCGCTACATTACCGGACGTTTTCTGCCCGATAAGGCCATCGATGTGATGGACGAAGCGGGAGCTCGTGCCCGTATTTCCTCGCTCAATCGTCCGCCGGAGATCGAAGAACTTTCCAAACAGATCGAAGAGGTTTGTAAGCAGAAGGAAGAAGCGATTGCGAAACAACACTTCGAAGAAGCTGCTCAGTTCCGCGATAACGAGAAACAGCTCCGAGCCAAGCAGGAAGAGGTCACCGAACAGTGGAAAAAGGAACGTGAGGAGACGAAGATCAACATCGACGAAGAGTTGATGATGAAGGTCGTCGCCGACTGGACTGGAATTCCGCTGAACCGAATGGAGAAGAAAGAGACCGAGCGTCTCTTGAATCTCGAAAACGAAATTCAAAAAGTTGTCATCGGTCAGGAAGCGGCCTCGGTGGCGATTGCCCGAGCCTTGCGGCGTTCGCGGGCTGATCTCAAGGATCCTCGTCGTCCGATCGGTTCGTTCATGTTTGTGGGCCCAACCGGTGTCGGTAAGACCGAAACGGCCAAGCAATTGGCGGCTCAAATGTTTGGGAATCAGGATGCTCTCGTTCAAATAGACATGAGCGAATACATGGAGAAATTTGCGATGTCCCGTCTGGTGGGATCACCTCCTGGTTACGTGGGTTACGACGAGGGTGGGCAACTCACTGAAGCCGTGCGCCGGAAGCCATATTCCGTAATCCTCTTCGACGAAGTTGAGAAAGCTCATCCGGACGTATTACAACTCTTGTTGCAGATTCTCGAAGATGGTCGCTTGACCGATTCTCTCGGACGCCAAGTGGATTTCCGCAATACCATCATTATCATGACCTCCAATGTCGGGGCTGCATTGCTGCAGCGTCAGACTTCGATGGGATTTACGGCCGCTACGGGTAGTTTCAGCGACCATGAATTGATGCGGGAAAAGGTGCTCGAGGAAGCCAAGCGTATCTTCAAGCCAGAGTTCCTTAATCGTATTTCCGACATCGTTTTCTTCCGCCCACTGGGGAAACCCGATTTGGTGAAAATTGTGGAGATCGAGGTAAAGAAATTTGCCGCGCGTCTCAAGGATCGGGCTATCACATTGGAGTTCACCGAAGAGGCCAAGACGCTGCTCATCGATAAGGGTTACGACGAAAAATACGGTGCTCGTCCCCTCCGTCGGGCGGTGGAACATTACCTCGAAGATCCTCTCGCTGAGGCTATCATTCGGGGCAGGATCAAAGACGGTGAATTGGTGCGAGTGATCCGTAAGCCAGATGAGGAAATACTCGAATTCGAACAGATCGAAACCAGTGAACCTACGTCATCGGCGGCTGATACTGAAGTGAGTTCATAGTTCGTCCTAGAATCTATTTAGCAAAAACGCTCCGGAGTTTCCGGAGCGTTTATTTTTGAGGAAGAACGGTGCTCGAAGCAGCGGGATCAATGTAACTCAGGAGGAGGGCGTTTGGCGGGCTGTTCTTTCTCTTTGCGGGGAGGCGGATTTGGCCTGGAGGCCGATACCTTCGGGCGATCTGGCTTGCTGACCACAAAATTGGTCTTCGGGCGATCGGGAGTTCTAACGATCGTAGTGACTTTAGGTCGATCAGGTTTGGCGGAAGTAGTTTTAACTTTCGGGCGGTCCGGTTTGGTCGCGACGTTGGTTGCCTTGGGCCGATCAGGTTTAGGTGCCGTGTAGGATTTTTG
>CAJXQX010000096.1 GCA_913058185.1 uncultured Verrucomicrobiota bacterium | reverse complement strand
GAGATCAGCCTCGGTCTCGTGGGCTCGGAGATGTGTATAAGAGACAGGGGGGAGGCAGGTCTCGATAATTTAAGTAAAGACAGTTGAGACGAGATTGATTCTCCCCCAAAACGGAAATCTTCATACCATGAAAAATACCGCCCAAGTTTGCCGCACACCTCGACTCATTATATTGAATCTCTCGCTGCTTACGACCGTCGCATTTGCCGCCGGCCCAAAAAACCCGACTAGCAAACTGTATAACGCTGATCTTGAGGGCCAATCCGAGATCGATACCGGTGAGCGGATTGACGATATCAGAAATAAGTCCGTGCATAATGCGCAGGGCACCATAATCGAATCCAAAACGAATTCGAATAATTCTATGGTCTTCTCCAATAGCACCGGGGTATTTCTCGACGAAGACACCCGACTTGAGGTTCAGCAGTTCTCACAAGAACCCTTTACCCCCAATCGCACGGACCTCGAAACCGAACCCTCTATCTCCCAGACCCGTAACTACATCCCTCGCGGTCGCGTTGGTATCTGTGCTCCTCGAATGGTGGCCGGTAGTTCAATAGTTTACGCCACCCCCCATGGGATCCGCCGCAATTCGCGGAAAAAAGGTCGTGGTGGAATCTCAATATTTTGAGACCGTCATTAGTTCTGTAGAAGGCGAAGTAACCGTTGAAGGCGACGGCGGAGGAGGCGGCGGACGCACAATCAAAGGTGGTGAACAAGCAATCATCCGCCAACTTTCTGGCCAACGACCAACGATTATTATTCAGCCCATTACTGACGATCAACGTGAAATGATCGAAGACAAAGTCACCATGGCGTGTAACGCCCGTCGCACCGTGTATTTCGACGTCGCTCAAAAGAAATCTGAGACGGGGCGAGCCCCCGGCGACGGTCCCGTGGATGACAACGCAAAAAGTCCCGGATCCGATGAGGATGAGGATGAGGATGAGCCAAAAGGGGATGCTGTGGTCAAAGAAGATAGCTTAACTCCGGGCGGATTAGACGAGTTATTCCTTGAGGACACCACTGGCACCGACGAGGGAGGCAATTTCCTCATTCCCGTCGTGGTAACTCCCGTGGACACTACCCCTGACGAAGTCGTGGGAAGTGCCTCAGAGATCCAAGGAACCTAAGTCCTTCCCCGTTCCGAATGCCATGCGGTTACCGACCGGTAGATTCTGTAATATAGTCCTTGGAGGGATTTGGCTTACACTAGCCACCCTTCCTTTAGGAGCGATTGTGCGCTGGAACGAAGCCAAGGATCAAATATACGTCACCGGCTCGGCCATTTGGGTCTACGACTCAAATATCTTCACTAACTCGGAAGGCGTATCCGATTCAATCATCCGTGGTTCAATCGGGGCTGAATATAGACGCCAAGCAGGACTGATCGGGGTCAATGCAGATCTCTCAATTGCGATTGCTCAATTCACCGAAAACGAAGACGAGGGATTTTCAAACCCGAACATGCGCTTGGAATTCACCAAAGACAGTGGCAGAACCACCGGTACCCTCGCATTTTCCGGGAATCGAGCCAGCCGGGCAGATCCTGCAGCCAACATGCGAACCGACTCATGGAATTACGGAGCTGATTTCCGGGTTAAATACCCTATCAGTGACAGACACTCCTTCTCCGGTGGTTATGATTGGCAGCGGCAAGATTACGAAAACAATCAATTCTTGGTCGATCTGAACAGCCATAGTATGTCTGCGGACTGGTTCTACGTGTTCTCGGAAGAACGTGATTTATTCAGCGGCTACCGACTTCGCCTGAGCGATACGTCCGCCGGGAGTAAGTTTGCCGACCACTCGGTTAGCGCCGGAGTAGCTGGTCGACTCATTCGAGGACTCAATGGGACGGCCCGTATGGGTTATCAAATCCGTAAAGATCTCGTTGGGGTTGCTGATACCTTTTTGGGTTTCAATGCCACCATCACTGGCACCTGGAATCTGACGCGTCAGATCTCATTAACCGCTCGATTTTCTAAAGATCTAAGCGTCACGTCTACCAATATATCCGCGCCCTCCAAGGCGCAAAGAAGGACATCTTGGGAATCGTGCTCAACGGCCTCTCCCCGCGTAGAATTGAATACTATTCAAATTACCGATACTATAGTAGCTCCAAAAAATATTACGGCGCCGAGGCTTAAGCCACCAACGACTGTTAATTGTGTCGTTTCTTCTGCCTGATTTGAGTTAGAATTCGAGAATTCACATGAGTTCCCGTTTCCTACCATCCGATTTTTCAGCTGATCGCCCCGTCACCCTGATCGCTGGCCAAGGGCTTTATCCGCAACTTGTGGCGGAAGAAATTCGCGCGACGGGAGTTCCACTTAGGCTTGTAGGGTTCGAAGAGGAAACTCCCACTGCTCTCGTGGAGACATTCGCGCCCGGTGAAAGAGTCATTATAAAAGTCGGGCAAATTGGGAAGATGCTATCGGCATTGAAGAAATTTGAATCTGGCTACGCCCTGATGGCCGGTCAAATCACGCCAAAACGACTCTTTCGCGGCCTTCACCCTGATCTTAAGGCCACGCGAATTCTCTTCTCTCTAAAGCGGCGAAATGCCGAAACCATCTTTGGTGCTATAGCGGAGGAAATCGAAAAAATCGGCGTTCACCTTTTAGACGCACGCAGTTTCTTGGATGACCACCTGGCTCCAGGAGGCACATTTGGGGCAAAAAAATTCCCCATTGAAAACGAATACCTGGAGCACGGGATTCAAATTGCTCGCGAATGTGCCCGTCTCGATATCGGCCAAGGCTGTGTCGTGCGAAAAGGCACCGTCCTCGCAGTCGAAGCATTCGAAGGCACCGACGATATGATCCGCCGGGCGGGTGGCTTCAAAACCGATCAGGCCTTGTTCGTGAAGACGGTAAAGTCCGGACAGGACTACCGTTTTGATGTGCCTTGTTTTGGACTCACAACGTTGGAAACCATGCGATCGGCCGGTATCCAAGCAGCGGCTCTCGAATCTGACAACGTCATCATCTTGGATAGACCCACTGTTGAAAAGCAGGCGCGAGACTGGGAAATCAGCCTCCATGGTTTTCAGGTCGATTGAGTCACCCGACTTGCGCTCCGTTCTTCATTAACTCAACTTTCGCCCCATGTCATCTGAGGCTATCAAAGTTAACGTCCGGGGAGTAATGCCAACCGCCAATGGTTGTGCCGTGTTTTTGGGCAACTCAGACAAAACATTTATCATCTACGTCGACCACTCAGTCGGGAATGCCATTCAAATGACAATGGATGGTGTTAAAAAGGAACGTCCCCTCACCCACGACCTTATCGGGCAAATCTTTCTCGGCCTCGGAGTCGAGTTGGATCAGGTCCTTATCAACGCCGTCGATGAAGGCACATTTTTCGCCCGAATTCTACTCCGCATGGATAACGAACTCGGTAAAAAGATCATCGAATTAGATTCCCGGCCCAGCGATTCCATGGTTTTGGCTCTGCAACACAAACGTCCCATCTATGCCGCTCGTGAAGTCTTCGAAAAAGTCGAGGACATGACCGAGATTTTGGAACGCGTGTTACGCCAAAGAGAAGAAGAGTCCTCAGGTGGCAAAGATGCCGACAGCTGAACTCAACGTCTTACCGGCTCCGATCTCTTCGGGCCAACCTATCACTGCATTAGCCCCGATGCAGGATGTGACTACGCTCGCGTTTATGGGTGTCGTCGCCGACTACGGCTCCCCAGATTACTTCGTGACTGAGTTTTTCCGAGTGCATGACACCTCTCGTCTCGAAAAACACATTGTTCAATCGATCGATCAAAATAAAACGGGGCGGCCTATTTTTGCTCAACTCATCGGCGAGGCAATTCCCCACCTGGAGCGAACAGTTCATGCGCTACTCAAGCATCCCATCGCCGGAATTGATCTGAACTTAGGTTGCCCAGCACCCAAAGTTTATAAGAAAAATGTTGGAGGTGGACTACTCCGGGATCCCGGACGAATTGACGAAATTCTCGCGGCTTTACGCTCGGTCTGCCCCGGAAGATTCACCGTCAAGATGCGACTGGGGTTTGCGGACAGCAGTCCATACGATGACATTCTGGCCTCGGTTAAACGGCACCGCGTAGACATGCTCACCGTCCATGGTCGCACCGTTAAAGGAGGCTACCGCAGTGAAGTGGACTACGATTTAATCGCGCATGCCGTTCAAAGCGTCCCTTGCCCCGTGTTGGCAAATGGAAACGTCACCTCGTCAGCTAGTGCCGTGCGAATCATAGAGAAAACGAAAGCCGCGGGAGTTATGATTGGTCGACATGCGATTCGTAATCCTTGGATTTTCAGCCAATGCCGAAGCCGCTTCGCCGGTGAATCTTACGCTCCGGTTCAATTGCGCGATGTTTACGATTACGTCGAAAATTTATTCCACGCGACGCGCTCGGATAACATCCCCGAACAAGCCCACGTAAATCGCATGAAAAAATTCCTTAACTTCGTCGGTCAGGGCGTAGATAATCAGGGTCGTTTTCTATATGATATGCGGCGCACGCAATCCGCGGCCGAACTCTTTAGCGTCTGCGAGAAGCATCTCTTGACCATTCCCGACACGCTCTTTGCGGACGAGCCGTATGCCGGGATTATTGCCCGCCCCAACTGCGAAACTCCTCTAGCCTCCACCGCGTAGCGGCGAGGCAATGTTCTGAGTCATTCAAGTCCGAGAACTTTTCGACCCGCATCTGAAATCATATGCGGAGTCCAAATTGGGTCCCAGACGATATGAACTTTGGCGTCAGACACCGTCGGTAAAGCAGCCACTTTACTGCGAGCATCTTCGGCGATGACTGGGCCCATGCCACAACCCGGCGCCGTGAGAGTCATCTTAACCTCGACGGTTCGTCCCGCCTCACCGTGGTCTTCCACCGCCAAGTCATAGACTAATCCGAGATCTACAATATTAAGCGGAATCTCGGGATCAAAGCAGGTTTTCAACGCGGTCCAAACCGCGGCTTCGCTGAATTCAGCGATAGTCGAGGCCTCAGCTGATTCAGCCTCGTATCCTTCGATGGCATCACAGTCAGACTCGGCGATTCGACACAATCCTTGTTCCGTTCTCACCGTTACGTTTCCGCCCAAAGTTTGGACGATTTGCACGCTGGTTCCAAGAGGCAGTTCCACCGGGGTCCCGGCAGGAATTATGGTGGCCGCTACGGTGCGCGTTAAAGTGTACTCAGTCATGGTCGGAAAGTAAGTCTTGGTCGGATGGAAATAGAGAGGACATTCGCAAAATTAAGGAATCACTAACTCGAGAGGCATACGCGCATAAATACCGCGCGGGTCGTTAAAGGCTTCGAGTTCAGTTTGGGCCGTCTCGAGCCGAATTTCGATCTGAGCCGCGATTCCGTCCCCCCTCACCTTTACCTGGAATCTATTCAGCGCTTCACTCAAAACTTCTGCGAAGTCACGTTTTCTCGGAAACTCCGTGAGTCGAAAATCTCTTTCTAAACCGGCCGCTTCTGCCGCGTAGGCAATCGCATTGGATAGTCCGCCAATTTCATCGACCAGACCAAGGTCCAGCGCGGACGTTCCGGACCACACTCGACCTTCCGCGATCTCACGAACCCGATCTTCTTCAATATCTCGTCCCGTCGAAACGAGTTCGATAAAGTCATCATAAATCGCCGAAACACTCTTTTGGATCAGCGCCATTTCCGCCGCTGTTTTGGGGCGCGCAATGCTGATCGAATCAGCAAAGGTTCCCGTTTTAACGGTATCAAAAGTAAGCCCGAAGTCGTTGGCTAACTCCTCCACGTTGATCAGCATTCCATAAACTCCGATGGAACCGGTGATGGTGGTCGATTCGGCAAAAATCCGAGCTCCTTTCGCGGAGATCCAATACCCGCCAGAGGCAGCGTAACCTCCCATCGAGACAACGACCGGCATCTGCTCCGCCGCCAAGCTCAGTTCGCGCAGAATTTGATCCGATGCGACGGCCGACCCACCCGGGCTATTCACCCGTAACACGATCGCTTTGATGTCGGGGTCTTGCCGGAGTTTCCGAATGGCTCGTCCGAAACGCGCGCCGCCCACATCGCTGAACTGACCTTCACCGTTAACAATCGCGCCTTCGGCGTAAACAACTGCGACCCGACCATTCTCCGAACCATCGGTCGCAGGTTCCGCTTCAGCACCCGGAGAGACCTGACTGATTTGACGAATGTATTGGTCCAGCCCCACTTGCTTAAATGCCTCGCTGGAACCACCTCGACCCGTTGCTTTTTTAATATCCTCCAAAAACTCATCGAGATAAACGAGTCGATCAACCAGTCCTTCGGCCAATACATCATCGGCCAAATAACCTTCACCACTATCTAAAAGTGACTGCAAATCCTCCGGTTCGATGTCACGCGCACGAGCTACCGTATCACGCATGTTGAACCATAAATCGTCCAATATCTGCTGGAGCTGTTCTCGGTTCTCCGGACTGAGATCACCGCGGGTATAGGGCTCAATGGCGCTTTTGAACTTACCTACTCGTGCGGTCTGCACTCCTATTCCGTATTTCTCGAAAAGCCCCGCATAGAACATGGGTTGGGAGGCGAGACCGGGCATCAACAGGCCACCATTAGGATCCAACGCGATATCATCAGCCACGCTGGCGATATAATAGTCCCGCAGATCGGGATACTCCAGATACGCATGAATCGGTTTTCCGGCGTCTTTCACGACCAAAAGTGCGCGGCGAATCTCGGCCAAAGATGCATATGACGTTCCGAAACCCCCTGGCGTGAAAGAACCTTTTATCACCACTCCTTTGATTCGATCGTCATGGGCAACTTCATGGAGCGCTCGGGTCACCAGGCGATGCTGAAGTTGGGCCGGTGATTCAAATCCGCCTAAGGCCGCACTCAATGCACTGTCGTCGAACTGGGCAGGCGCATCGGTGATATTAGCCCGCAGATCAAACACCAGATACGAACCGGAAGGAACTGAAGCCGACTCTGGCTCGTTTAGGGCTGCCGCACCTAGGATAAAAAAGAAAAGGACCAGTCCTCCCCCAAAGGTTATCAGTAAAATGGCGGCTAGGGTTCCCAGTAGAGACGCAAAAAATGTCTTCATGAAGCACTATCCTACGCCCATTGGACAATCTCGCCAGCGGATTTAGACAATCGGTCGAAGTAATAAATAAGCGGCAAACGAACCAGAGGATTGCGCGAATCATGTGACCGATCAACCTTACCGGATATGAATGCTGAACCCGACTTGCTCACCACCAATCGCAAGGCGCTCACCTTAAACATCGACGATGCCAAATATGGCACCTTCGCTGAAATTGGCGCGGGACAGGAGGTCTCTCGGTTATTTTTCCAAGCCGGTGGCGCGGCGGGCACGATCGCCAAATCTATGTCGGCTTACGACATGACGTTCAGCGACGAAATCTACGGGAAGGCTCCGAGATATGTGTCCCGCGAACGGCTGGTCACCATGCTCGATTATGAATTCGGCCTCCTCCACGAGCGTCTGTCAGGCCAACGTGGTGACGAAACCACGTTCTTTGCCTTCGCCGACACGGTAGCGGCCAAAAGCCATAAAGGTAACAACGAGTGCCATGGTTGGATGGGGGTCACGTTCCAGCCCGAGCCCTCAGCCCCACCTTCCACCTTAATCATCCATGTCCGAATGTTGGATAAGGACCATGTGCTGCAACAAGCCGCGCTCGGCATCGTCGGAGTGAATCTGATCTACGGAGCATTCAACTACCTTTCGGATCCAGAGCGTCTCATTTCCTCTCTCACCGACAATCTGGGGAATGATCGCATCGAGGTAGACATGATCAAGTTCGACGGACCTGCGTTTGAAAAAATTGATAACCGCCTCATGTCACTACATCTGGTGCAGTTTGGGTTAACCAACGCGGTGATGTTCGGACCGAACCAGGAAGTCCTGCAGCCTTCTGAGGTATTACGGCGCAAAGCCTTGTTGGTTGAGCGCGGCAGTTTTCGCCCCGTCACGCACGTCAACGTCGACATGCTCAACTGCGCGTGTGCCCAGTTCATGCAAGAACCTGCGGTTCAGGGCAAAGAACTGATCGTTCTCATGGAGATCACCATGAATAATCTACTCGCCGCTGGTGATATCGATGCGGAGGACTTCCTTTCTCGCGTCGATTTGTTAGGGGAAATAGGCCTGACTGTTCTCATCTCCAACTATCCAGAGTATTATCGATTAACCTCTTATTTCCGTCGGTATACCGATGAAATGATCGGTGTTTCCATGGGAATCAATAATCTCTTGGAAGTCTTCAACGAGAAATATTACGAGTCTCTGCAGGGTGGAATTTTAGAAGCGTTCGGTCGCCTCTTCCGCAATGCGGTGAAACTCTACATTTACCCAATGCGACGATCGGCCTACGAGAACTACAAGTCCGAGGTGACGTCATCGCCCTCCGCTCCAGTGAGTGTCGGCGGAAATCACGCATTCGCCAAGGGTGTCTTGGTCACCGCGCGTAATCTGCAAGTCGCCCCGTCACTGCACAATCTTTACGCGCACCTGATGGAGAATCACTACATCGATTGCATCAACGGATTTAATCCAGACATCCTCGACATCTTTTCCCGCGATGTGCTCCAACGGATCAAGAGTAATGACGCCAGCTGGGAGACCATGGTTCCTGAACCGGTCGTCGCCGCCATCAAGAAACACGGCCTATTTGAATACCGCCCCGAGAATTAATAACCCGGCAAATCATGATTATCGATTTCAGCTGGCCGATGAATAGGCCTGCATCATGTCCATCTCATGCAATTCCACAAATACCACGCGCTAGGAAACGACTACATCGTGCTGGATCCGGCTGATTTTCCGGACTGGAACGAACCTGATTTCAATCAAATCAGAGTTATTTGTCATCGGAATTTCGGTATCGGTTCTGACGGGATTCTTTGGGGGCCGCTTCCTTCCAGAACGAGTCAGTTCGGACTTCGCATATTCAATCCCGATGGTTCGGAGGCCGAAAAGTCCGGTAATGGTTTACGAATTTTTTCGCGCTACCTTTGCGACCGTGGAAAAGCAGATACGTCACCGTTCTCTATCGAAACACCTGGGGGGAAAGTCGTAGCCGAAATTCACCAGGATTCGAATTTAATCACCGTAGATATGGGAAGCGTCAGTTTCGATAGTCAGGTCATCCCAGTGATTGGTCCCGCTCGAGACGTGATTGACGAAAGACTCTTGGCCGGAGATCGGGAATTTAAGTTCTGCGCGGCTACGATTGGGAATCCGCATTGTGTGATTCCTTTAGAGTCAATCGACGCTGACCTGGCCCACCGCTACGGGCCTCACGTTGAGGTGCACCCGAACTTTCCCCACAAAACCAATGTGCAATTTCTTGAGGTGCTCGATCGACAGAATATTCGGATCGAAATCTGGGAGCGCGGAGCGGGTTACACACTTGCCTCCGGCAGTAGCTCAAGCGCCGCCGCCGCCGTCGCCCACCGCCTAGGCCAAGTTGAGCAGAAACTGACGGTTCACATGCCAGGCGGAGAAATCGGTATCGAAATCAATCCCGACAACTATGGCATTCGGATGACTGGCTCCGTCAACCGCGTCGCTTCCGGGCAGATGGACGACGAGTTATTCGAAGTTAAGGTATAAAAACGGGTCCCTAAGCATCAAGGTCGCTAAAACTACGCCTCTTAGAATCGACTAGTATTTCACGTTGCAACCGTAAGGTTGACTGGTTGCCTTCGCGGGCATCTCACCTGATTTCACCGCCGCTAGCGCGGCTTTCACATAGTTTTGGGCGCGGCCTATATCACGTGGATTAGCCGAGGGAACACTATCGATTGCCCCGTTATAAACCAACTCACCCTTCGGGTTGATCACATACATATGAGGTGTGGTCTTAGCACCATAGGAGACGGCCAATCGTGCCCTCTTAGTCACGCATGTAGGCGGTGGGGGTAGCGCCGGTATTTTTCATCCACCTTTCAGCCTCCGCTGGGCTGAAATCTCCTTGAGCGCCTCGGGAACCTGAATTGATGGCAATCCATACGGCTCCATCAGCCGTCGCACTCGATTGTAGATCAGGCATACTACCGCTCCGATAATGCTTTTTCACAAATGGGCATTCCGGATTAACCCATTCTAGAACAACAGTTTTCCCACTATAATCAGATAAACTATGTGAATCCCCATTAATATCGGTTAGCGTGGATTCCGGAGCCATTTCTCCAATCTTAGCCTTGGCAGCAAAAGTGGGGACGGCAAAGACTGCGAGCATACCCGCAGCGACAAAAAGACGTTCAATGGATGGAGTCATGGTCGATAAAAAAATTTCGGAATCGTATTCAAAATCAGCAAATAATCCAGCGCCTGATGTGTTTTATCGCTACGTAACTCTCCCAAGCTTACGGATTGCGGGATAATGAATAACAACACACTTTCGTTTCTCTGTGGTAGGTTGGATTGCTGATATTTTTCGAATATTCTGGGGGTTTCTATATTGGAACTCAAGGAAGAGCGTATACCGGTTGAGCGGCCGTCGCGGGGTTTGCCCGTGCCAGAACACATCGGATTCGGGGCGCGGAGGCGAAACGGGATGCGACCCCGCGTTGAATTTCGAAAAACCGCTTCGGTTCCGCACCGTCTGCCCGCTCCTAAAACCCAATCCCGATGGCACTTTAATGTGCAGTGTCGACACCGCGGAGGTTCGACCGTTCTGGGGACGCGTTGTCCCTGCCCTACTCGCTTCTGTCTTAATCAATGGCTCGCTTGTTTTAACTGTTTTTGGATTTTTGCGACAGGTGGGATATCCCGTGACAATCTCCATGATTGGGTGGCCGCCCGCGTGGTCCGACATCAATCAAGCGAAATCTCAATCTTTCCTGAACAACGCTCAAAGCGCCTACAATTCCGGCGAACTCGGGGAGACCGATATGCTCGGCCAAAGAACATATTTCAAGACCCAGCCCAACGGTGAGGTTCTACAGGCGACCTTCTACCTCGCCTATTGGAAACCCGGTCAAGCCGGGGTAAGTGTGGTTGCGACCCATACTCCCGATGCTTGTTGGCCAGGTGCCGGATGGACACCTCAGCCTACGGAGGTGAGTGAGATGAAACTCCCCTTACCGACTCGCAACCTAAGCCAAGCCGAATATAGAGTATTCACCAACGAGAGTGCCCCGCAGCACGTTTGGTTTTGGCACTCCTACGATCGGGAGGTCATTCCCGAATTCGAACAGCGCCGGCCGTTGGAACTCCTCGGTTCGGTTTTCACTTACGGAGTGCGTAGCCATGGTGAACAACTATTCGTGCGGCTCTCGAGCAACCGGCCGTGGGAGGAGTTTTCCGATGAACCACTCATGGCTGAGATTTTCTCCCGCCTGAGCAAATACGGCATCTGAAAATGATGTTCAAAATCACGAAACAAGAGCGTCGTGCGCTGACTACCCTATCCTTTCTCATCGTGCTCGGCATCATCGGGCTTTGGCTTCTCTAGCCCAGATCCACCACTCTCCGTCGTGAATACCACTCCCTCTTCGCCTGAATTCAGTTCCCGTCCTCGAATGAGACGTTCGCTAGTGTGGGGATTGGCCCTGATAATAGCAGTGCTCGTCGTCGCCAATATTCAAAGCCATTGGAAACTCGCCTCATCTCGAGCGGAACTGTCATTGCAGGCCGTGCAAATAGATTTCTTGGAGGCCGCCCTTGAAAGTGAATCCACTCTCGTTGAGGCGTCACTCGCAGAACTCCGACATTCTCTGCACAGCACTAAAGTTTCCGCCATCGCCATTCTTCATGAGGAGAGCACTCTAGCCGAACCGGCGGCGGTGGTCATTTGGTCCGACCAGAAGTCATCGGGGCAATTGGTCTTCCTCGCTCCTCTTGAGTCCTCAGCAGACATCAGTGGTGAAGTCCTAACCGAAACACCCTCTATTGAGGCCAAATTGGCATTCGTTGCCACGAAGAGTGATCGAGTGCTAGGAATCACGTCGACCAACACCACTATTCTAGGGCATCGCATCCAGATTTCGATTCACTCCGCAGGAGGAGCGAAGGTCTCTCAGCAGCTCATCGGCAATTTCCAACGCTAAGTCTAGTTACTTTCCGGCCTTGCCACGGACCGCGCGGAACTGAACCCTGCGGCTTATGGTCATCAAACCTCGTGTTCGCGGCTTCGTATGCGTGACTTCCCACCCGGAAGGCTGCGCTGCTCACATCCAACAGCAGATCGACTACGTTAAGTCCAAAGGCTCGATTTCGGGCGGACCTAAGAACGTTCTCGTCATCGGTTCCTCGACTGGCTTCGGCCTTTCGTCGCGCGTCACTGCGGCATTTGGTTGTGGTTCAAAAACGGTCGGCGTCTTTTACGAACGACCTTCGGATGAGGACAGGCTCGGCACCGCCGGATGGTATAATACCATCGCCTTGACCGAAAAGGCCCGAGCGGAGGGCCTTTATGCCCGTAATTTCAACGGCGACGCGTTCTCCAACGAGGTCAAAAGCAATGTCATTGCCGCGATCAAAGAGGACGTAGGACCGATCGATCTCGTCATCTATTCACTCGCCTCTCCCCGACGCACCCACCCAGACACGGGAGCCGTGCACAAGTCTGTGCTCAAGCCGGTCGGCAAATCATACTCCAGCCGCACCGTCGATACCGACAAGGGCATCGTGAGTGACGTGGCGATCGAGCCCGCCACCGACGAAGAGATCGCGGATACCGCAGCGGTTATGGGTGGCGACGATTGGGAACGCTGGATCACCGCCTTGGATGAGGCCGGATTGATCGCCGAAGGTGCCACTTCCGTCGCCTATTCCTATATCGGACCGGAAATTACCTGGGATATCTATAAGAACGGCACGATCGGTCTCGCTAAAAACCATCTAGAGGAATCGTGCATCCGTATTTCCTCGAAACTAAAAGAGCATGGCGGCGGCCGAGCCTTGATCTCGGTCAACAAGGCCCTCGTCTCTCAAGCCAGTTCGGCTATCCCGGTTGTCCCGCTTTACATCTCGATTCTATACAAAATCATGAAAGCAAAGGGCACGCACGAAGGTTGTATCGAACAGATGCAACGGCTCTTCGCCGAACGACTTTTTAACGGAGCGGATCCTCAACTCGATGAATCCGGCCGCATCCGTATCGATGACCTGGAGATGCAAGACGACGTGCAAGCCGAGGGCGCCACTATTTGGCCACAGGTCACCACCGAAAATTTAGCAGAACTCACCGATATCGTTGGTTACCGCGAAGAATTCCTCAAAATGTTCGGCTTCGGATTACCGGGGGTCGACTACGAGGTATCGACCGAGCCTCACCGGCCGATGATCTGATATCCGGCGAGACTGATTCGGGTCGATGTCGCTCAGGTTTCGACTTCGGCCACGACCTGAATCTCCACCGTGGAGTTCTTCGGTAATCCAGCCACGGCCACAGCTGCACGAGCATGCTGCCCGGCGTCACCGAGCACACTGATAAAGAGATCGCTGGCCCCGTTTACTACGGCTGGACTGTCAGCGAAACCACTGACCGCATTAACGAAGCCACCCACGAAAACTATGCGCCGAATTTTCGTGAGTGAACCTACGGCGGCTTTGATATTTGCCAACGTGTTCAAGGCACATACTCGAGCCGACTCATAGCCACTTTCGACGGTCTGTTCAGCACCGACTTGGCCTTCGTGAGTCATTTTTCCTTCAAGCATCGAAATCGCACCCGAACAATGCAGCAGGTTCCCGGTAAGAACATACGGTAGATAATTTCCGGCCACGGCAGAAGGTGCGGGTAGTTCGAGACCAAGCTCGGCGATTTTCTCTTCTGGATTCATACCGTTAGTGTGTCGAATCTGGCCAACCCTCGCCAAGCAGTTTATCATCCCGGCATTGCATTACATCCCCAAGCGCCAACGTTGGACCGTCATATGGATATCGCCAGCTGGAGCCAACTCTTTCGCGAAGACCCACGAGCTGCGGCGACCGAATATCAAAGCCGACTGACGAGATTCGATCACTCTCAGCAAACGACCATTTGGGCTTGGCAGGATGACGGAGACATTTGGGACTCCACGCCACCCGCCGGCCCCCTTCACGGGGTGCCGTTTGCCGTTAAAGACCTCTTTGCCCTGGGCGGCACTCGCACCGGAGCGGGTGGCATCCTTCCTACTCCAGTTCGAAATCGGGATGGATGTCTTGTGGCCGATTTACAGAAACTCGGGGCGCTCCCTCTGGCCAAGACCCACCTCCATGAATTCGCATACGGATTAACGGGACAAAACCCTCATTTCGGCGACGTGGCCCACCCTGCGTTTCCGGACCGAACCACCGGAGGCTCAAGCAGTGGAAGTGCGGCCGCAGTGGCGGCGGGGATTGTTCCATTCGCACTAGGCTCTGATACCGCCGGGTCCCTTCGCGTGCCCGCGGCCTATTGCGGACTCTATGGGTGGCGAGACATCCCCAGAAATCCCTGGATCAAAGATGCCTTCCCCC
>CAJXQX010000095.1 GCA_913058185.1 uncultured Verrucomicrobiota bacterium | reverse complement strand
ATCTACACGTAAGGAGTCGTCGGCAGCGTCAGATGTGTATAAGAGACAGTCCCCAAACTATCCCCGAGGGCTTCAACTACGACAAATGGCTCGGCCCCGCCCCCTTCGAACCCTACACCCCCGAACGCGTCCTCGGTGATTACAGCGGCGGCTGGCGAAGCTTCTGGGAATACGGCTCCCGCAAGAACGGCGACTGGGGTGCCCACCACTACGACATCACCCAATGGGCCCTCGGCCGCGACCACACGGGTCCCACCCTCTGCGTCCCCAAAGGCTATGAAGGCGAACCGTATCAATACTTCCAATACTCCGACGGTATCAAAGTTGTTCGCGATCACCCCGAGAACAACGGCCACATGATCCGCTTCATCGGAACCGAAGGCGAAATCAGCGTCAGCCGCGGCGGTAAACTCGAGACCTCCGTGCCCGAATTCGCCAAACGCCCCCTCAGTCCCAGCGACACCCGTCTCTACAAATCCACTGACCAAGGCCAGAACTGGCTCGACGGTATCCGCACCCGCCAGACCACCATCTGCCCCGCCCACGTCGGACACCGCACCGCTACTATCTGCCAACTCTCCGGCATCGCGGAACGCTTAAACCGCCCCATCCAATGGGACCCCAAACGCGAGCAAATCAAAAGCGACTCCGGCGCCGCCCGCTGGTCCGACCGCCCCCGCCGCGCCGGCTACGAACTCCCCGCCTAAAAGTCATCCAAAAGAGGTAGGGACGGACCGCTGGGCCGTCCGCATTTGCCTCTAAGCTCCCCTTAGGGTCGTTGCTCGACGACGGCCCAACCCTGCATCCCAGCGCCCCCCCCTCACATCCCCTTTCCCTCTTTCATCATGATCAAGACTCTCCTCCTCGCTGCCACCCTCGCGCTCGCCACCACTGCGCACGCCAGCGATATCAGCGCCCACATCGGCAACCTCAATTCCAGCGACTACGCTCTCCGCCAAACCGCCCGCCTCGAACTCCGCCAGACGCTCGTCGACGCCAAGTCCCCCCGCCAACGCGCCTACGAAAAGGAACTCCTGCAACACATCGGCAGCGACACGCCCTTTGCCACCCGTGACTGGAACATCCGCATGCTAGAACTCATCGGCACCAAGACCGCTGTGAACCCCCTCGCCACGCTGCTCAACGATCCCGATCCCCGCATCAGCGACAATGCTCGCCGCACCCTCGCTGCCATCCCCGCTTCCTCTGCGATCAGCGCTCTCGCCAAGGCCCTCGCCAAAGCCTCACCCGCCGACCAACCCGCCTACATCGACGCCCTCGCCTATCGCGGTGAGTCCAGTGCCGTCCGCCCCCTCACCGTCGTCCTCAAATCCAGCGAACCCGCTTCCGCCTCCCACGCCGCCACCGCCCTCGCCAAGGTCAACGGCCGCTCCGCGCGGTCCGCCCTCAAGAGCCGCCACGCCACCGCCACCGGCGCCCTCAAAACCGACATCGAGCGCGCGCTCATCGAGGCCGGTCTCACGGATCGCAAACTCGCTGCGACCCTGGCCCTCTCCGGCCAATCCCCCGCCATTCGCACCGCCGCCTTTGCCCAACTCACCACCCTCGATCGCAAAGCCGCCACCCAGGTGCTGCAAACCGCGCTGACCGACCCCGCCACCGCCCGCCGCGACGTAATCATCAAAGCCGCCATCTCCTCCCAGCTCCGAGACCAAGTCATCACCCAACTCGCCACCCTTCCCCCTGCCGACCAAGCCGTCGCCCTCGGTGCTATCGCCGACCAACGCCTCACAACCACCGAAGCCGACGTCCTCGCCCTCCTGGTCTCTGCGGCCAATGCCCAAAAACCTCTCATCATCCGCACCCTCGGCTTCATTGGTTCCGACCAGAGCTACGCCCCTCTTTACGCGCTCTACCTAAGCGACAACAACGACCGCACCGTCGCCGACGCCCTCGCCCGCCTCAAAGCCCCCTCCGCCGATAAAACCCTCCTCCAAGCCGCCCGAGGCACCGGCCCCATTGAGGAACGCGTCTCCGCGCTACGTCTCCTCGTCCTCCGCAACACCAACGGAGTCACCCCGCTCATCAATCAACTCGCGCAATCTGGCCAGGACCCAGCGCTCCGCCAAGCCGCCTTCAAAGCCATGGAAATCGTCGGCGACACCAAAAGCGTCGACCAACTCCTCGCCATCGTCCTCGCCACCGATCCCCTCAAACGTCCCGCTCAAAGTAGCCTCAAAAAACTCAGTTTCAGCATCGGCGTCCCCGACTACCTCTGGACCCACCACTACCAACCCGCGCTTGCCGCCGCCCCCTCCGATGAAGCCCGCCAAGGCGCGCTGGAAATCCTCGACGGCATCTCCGGCCCGGCCGCCGCCAGCTATCTTGAATCCCTTATCCCGGACGGCCATCCCCTCCGCGCCGATGCCCTAACCGTCCTCACTCGCTGGTCCGACGTCTCCGCCGGTGAAGTCTGGCTAGCCGTCGCCAAAAAATCATTCCGCAAGGCCGATCAAACCGCCGCGCAAAACGGCCTCAAACGCCTCATCAGCTCCAACCGAGTCACCGGCGGAGACGCTAACAAAGTTAAACTAGCCGCCCAATCTCTCATTCAAATCACGGATCCTGAATTTCGTGCAGCCGTTCTTAAAAACTACGAAGGCAGACTCAGTCGAGACACCACCCGAGAACTGCCCACCGCATTCAAGCCTCTCCTAAATGACCCGTCCCTCGCGGTCAAAGTCCAGGCAATATTGGACAAACTCTGAGTAAGAAACGGTCAGTCACTACGAGGTGACTGACCGTCAGAAGTTGAGGCTGAAAATTCGGAATTAAAAACTAGAATTCACGATCCATCCAAGCGGTGATCGCGCGGTTGGCTTCCGCTATCTGGTTCACGTTTTCGGTGTCAGGGTTTTCCATTTCATCAAGCAGACCGCGGAGGCGGGCTTTGTTGCGTTGATAAGCACCGCAGAGATGGAAACCGATGCAGCCCGGATTGGCGTGCAGCGCCGCGAGCGTTTCCGTATACCATGGTCCGTTATTGGATTTGAAGCCGCCAATTGATGGGGTCTGCAAGCCAGCCGCATCTGCCAAAAGCACCGGTTTACCCGTCTTCTGGTGCCATTCGGTCAGATGTTTGACCGGGTCTCGGAAATCCTGAAATGACAGCACGTCAACATACGGCAGAGCCGCATCGACGACCTCGTCAGCAATCAGGGCATTCGCCTCGTAGCGATCTCCGAGAATCAAGTGATGCGGATCGTGACGCCGAATCGCGTCGTGCGTGGTGCGGTAGTAGGCGCGCGCCAGTTCCGAGAGTTCCTTGCGTCCCGCAGCCGTCTTCAATCGCTCCGGGTCGAAGATGGGACCGCGCCAGGCGTTGTCCGGACGATCGTGCACCCAGGTTGGGCAATCGCTGTAAAAGTATCCGATCAGGTTCTTCTCTTTGGCCAACTCAGCACAATGCGACCGCGCAACATAATCACACCACTCCTCCCAGTCCTTAATGCGGAAGTCGTAATGCACGGTATGCTTTTCCCATTGGTGCGACTCCGTGAACGGCAACAGGTGACAGTAGGGCATATCCAACGCGCGATATTCATCCACCGTGAAGGCCCGGGAATGCTGCCATTTCCTAACGGTCACCTCCTGCACCCAACCCACTGAATTGAACCCCCACGCCTTCAGGTTCGGTCGCACGGATTCCTCAATCCATTTGATTGTGCTGCCGTCATACTTGTCTCGCCATAAATCAACGTTCTCCGGGTAGCGCAAACTGGCCGGATCGATGTGATTGAGCCCCATGGTGAAGAACGGGGCCCCAGCCGGATCGATCAACCACCAGTGGTCTTTCCGTCGGCCGAGAGTGAAAAAACCCGCCCGCTGAGTCTGCGTGGTGGTCGCTTCGGAACCGAGGAGTTTACCCATCCCCAAGCCGACACCTGCCGACCATGCCGCGCTATATTTAAGGAATTGGCGACGAGCCAACAAAGATCTCACTTCAGCACTATTTTTCACCATGGTCGAAGGATGATCACTTCAGGGTAATCACGGGTTGAGGCAAATCACGCCCAGGAGCCGGCACGCGTTCGTGGAGTTTTGCCCGATAGGTTGCCAACGTCTCAGCGTGAGCCGGATCTCCCGCGAGATTGAACCACTCGCGCGGATCTACCGAGGTGCAATAGAGTTCCTCTCGACCATTTTCGTAACGAATGTAGCGCCAGCCTTTCGATCGTAACGCGTAACTTTCGCGACCAGGATCGTAACGCAACCGCCACTTATAAAGCGCCGTCAATGCTTCGTCGGGGCCCGTCCAGTTGCCTGCTTCGGGATCCGCGAGGAGCGGCTTGATGCTGTATCCATCAAGGGGATGCCCTTGGTCATTCTTTCGCGTCTCCCCTTCCAGACCACAAAGGTCTACCATGGTCGGATAGAGGTCGACGAGAGACACCGGCTGATCCGTGATACCGCCGGCTTGAGCAACTCCGGGAGCACGCACAATCAACGGCACGCGGGTGCTCTCCTGCCACAGGGAGTTTTTATATAGATAGTCTTTCTCACCCATCCCCCAGCCATGATCGCTGGTGAAGATGATCACCGTATTGTCGCTTAATTCACCGTTGTCGATCACGTCCAAAATACGGCCGATCTGCTCATCTACCGACGCGACACTCGCCAGGTAGGCCTGGATGAATCGGCGGAGGCCTTCGTTGTCCTCGGGATAGGATGCGACGAGGGTTTCATACAGGCGACGGCCCATGTCTTCGGAGCGCGCGGGGTTGGGCTCAAATCCACCGAGCAAGGTGCGCACCGAACGGGCGTGAGTGTCGTCGATATCGCCCGGCCGAATGTGGGGCAACTCGATCGATTCCAAAGGAAACATATCGAAGAAGCGCTGCGGCACAATCAACGGCGTGTGGGGGCGCATGAAACCGACTCCCATGAAGAACGGTTTCGTCCGATCGGTATCCGCCAGTTTTTGCAAATTCTCTACCGCCCAATCGCCATTCACTTCGTCGGCGGTCTGATCGCGATCGGACTGAGAATCGACCCGTAAATCGCGCCGCTCCCCCCAGGGTCCCGTCACCCAATGCAAGGGTTTACCTTCGGGGCTAGTGCGTCCGGCCAAACTGACCAACGGTCCGAACGATCCGTCCACGGCACCAATGTGACTGAAGGGGGCCAACACGTCGGGATGGGCAATTTGTCGCTCACCATCCCACGGGAAAGGACCGTAGTCGGCCGTGTTAGCAAATTCACCCCACTCGCTACGCACGACATGGTGCATGAGTTTCCCCGTGCCCAACGTGTCATAACCGTTGGCCCGAAAGTGATCCATGAAGGTGCGAGAATTCTGCAACACCCCATAACCGTCCCAGCGATTGAACCCGTAGCAGCCCGAGTTGTGGGGATAGATACCGGTAAACATGCTGGCCCGCGATGAGCCACAGATCGGAATATTGGTGTGCGCCTGCCGGAAGGCAACACCACTACGTGCCAACCGATTCAGGTTGGGCGTTCGCGCCTGCGGGTGTCCTCCAAGTGGCTCAATGTAGTCGTTGAGATCGTCGCACATGATGAGCACGACGTTGGGGCGAGCGGTATCTGCTGCGGTCAATGCTACCCCACCCAATCCCATCGAAAATCCAACCCGCAGCAATCGACTCAATTTCCCCAACAAACTCTTCGGTATCTCAAAGCGAGGTAGGGCGGTCTCGCCGAGGCCGCCGGTTTCAATTTGCTGGATTTCCTTTTCCCGACGGCGTGCTCGGCGAGCACGTCCTACCCTGAACCACAATTTAAGATCTGTGCATTTCATAAAAACCTCCAGACGCATGAGGGTTACTTCTGTCGCGCCCGGCCACGTTCGATCAACGTTTTGTATTCGGGCCGATCTTCCCACGCTTCGAAGTAGGCTTGATACTCCGGTAGCTCGATCCAGAAAGCACCGTCTTCACGACCAGTCGGATCGGCTCGCACCGATTTTTCCGGATAATCCATCCCGGCAATACTCGCCTCCCGCGAGCGATTAAAATCCTGCCAGAGACGCAACATTCGGGCCGCTTCCTCTGGGTGAGTCGCAGTCAATTCCCGCGTTTCTTGCGGATCCTCAGCTAAGTCATAGAGCTCGAACTGGCCCGTCTCCAAATCCGGCGAAACCAGCTTCCAATCGTCATCTATCAATGCGACGCCCTCCAGGCGTTTAAACGGAATGGGCTGATCACGCGGGCCGCGGTATCCGTTTAATACCGACACGAGACTGATCCCATCCAGTGGTTGCACATAGACGGACTCATCCAGTCCGACAATTTCACCGATGGTCGGGAAAATATCCATGGTGACCACCGGGTGGTCGGTCGTCTGTCCTGCAGCGATACCCGCGGGCCACTCCACGAGACCCGGCACCCGGATGCCTCCCTCGTAGACTTGGTTTTTGAATCCACGTAGGCCACCGACGGTATCGCCGAGATTCAAGCCACCGTTGTCGCCATTAAACCAAAGGACGGTATTATCGGCGACACCGAGCTCGCGCAGCCCGGCGCGCAGCGTGCCAATGGAGCGATCCATCGCGACCAACTCGGCCAGTTGATGGCGTTCATCGTCGGGCAAATGCTCGAAACCCTTTTCATCTTCGGGAAACGACACAAAAGGACTGTGCGGTGTGCCGAACCAGATCACGGCGAAGAATGGACCGTCTTTTTCGGTCTGAGCCCATTTGAGCGCTTCGGCTACCGATACCTCCGACGAATCACCTTCGAATTCCTCAAACACCCCGTTGCGACTCATGATGGGGTGCAGATCGAAAAAGTTGGTAACTGATACCCACGTATCGAATCCGAAGACTCCCGGATGCAGCGGATCGGTATCGAAGATTGGCGCGCCCGGGCCCCGGAGACCATTGAGGTGCCATTTGCCGAAATGGCCGGTGGCGTAACCCGCGTCTCTCATCGCCTGCGCGATGGTCTTTTCCTGCCGGCGTAAGGGATAACCATGGGTCTGCACACCCGTGCGATCGTTGCTGCGGCCAGTCAGTAAGGTGGCCCGAGTGGGCGAACAATTGGATGCGCCGGCATAAAATCGATTAAAACGGATGCCCGCCTTCGCCATTTGGTCCAAATGCGGCGTCTTCAGCAGCGGGTGACCATTATAGCCAGTCTGTCCCCAGCCTTGGTCGTCGGACATGACCAAAATCACGTTGGGACGATCGGCGGCGCTGCCCAATACCGCAAATACCGACAATAAAAGTCCCGCGAGCCCAAGGGCCACGGAGTGAGGAAGGGGTAACATTCTCATGGGATCCCAGAACCACAGAACAAAAGCACGAGGCGCGCAAAACCCAAACGCACTCAAAATCACGGGGACACTTACTATTACCGGTTTCCCTCGCGGTAGCGGGAGCGCTGCGCCCGGGGTTTCATCTGGAGACGCTCGAACCACTCCACCAAGGACCGGACGGAGCCGGTCCCTCCCCACCAAATGTCCCCCCGCCCGGGGAGGGACGACCTCCGTGTCGTCCACTTCTGCCTCTCAGCGCCAATTCACGCACTCCACCGTATTCCCGGGCTCAACGAGCCCGGCTACATTCAACCCACGGCATTCCTCAGTCTCTCGGGGTTAATTGTTTCACGTTGGCCAAATTTGGCACCGTTTCAGGGGTCTCCAAGGTTGAAGCCTCGTTCACTATCGTATGCCTTATTCGGCCAGCGACCCGGATCTCCTCATTTCGGGCCCCCTGCCTGCCCCCATTCTATGATCACTTTCGCTTCAATCCGCCGCCTCGTCACCAGTGGACTCATTACCCTAAGTGCCTCGCTGACCGCATCTGCTCAGCACGCGGCCCCTGCCCAACCGCGCAATATTCTCCTGATCATGGCCGACGATATTGGCATCGAAGGATTCGGTTGCTACGGCGGCGAGTCCTACGCCACACCGCATATCGACCAACTGGCGAAGGAGGGTATCCGTTTCTCCCACGCCTATTCCCAACCCCTCTGCACGCCCACTCGGGTGCAGATTATGACCGGCAAATACAACCACCGGAACTGGGAAGCGTTCGGCATCCTGCCGCAAGGCTCGCGCACCTTCGGCCACGTCATGAGTGGTTTCGGCTACGACACGCTGATTTCCGGCAAGTGGCAGCTCAACTCCTACGATCCGCCCGATTTCCCCAATGCCGACCGTCGCCGCAATACCGGCATGCATCCGCGTGACGCCGGGTTCGACAAATACATGCTCTTCCATTCGGAACACACCGAAGACAAAGGGTCACGCTACGCCAATCCGACCTACCTGAAAAATGACGAATTGATCACGGAAGAAGGCACCTACGGCGAAGACTCGAGCACGGATTACATTCTCGAATACATGGAACAGAACCGCGACGAGCGCATGTTCGTTTATTACCCCATGGCGCTACCGCACTGGCCGGCCAACCCCACCCCGCACTCCGACGCCTGGGCTGATCCCGCCCGTCGCCTCGAGAACGACCAAGCCTTCTTCCCCGACATGGTGGAATACATGGACACGTTGATCGGAAAACTGGTGAACGGCCTCGAGGACCTCGGACTGCGTGACGACACCCTGATCATCTTCTATTCCGACAACGGCACGGACAAAAAGAACACCTCCGTGATGAGCGGCGTGGAGATTCCCGGCCAAAAATCCTACCCGGTCCAAGCAGGCGTTCGGGTGCCCCTCGTCGCCAGTTGGCCCAACGGGACCCCCAAGGGAATCGTTTCGACTGACCTGATCGACGCCTCCGACTTTTTGCCCACCTTGATCGAACTCGCTGGGCACGAAGCTCCCGACGCGTGGCAACTCGATGGCCAAAGCTTCGCGCCTCAACTGCGCGGCGCGACTCACCCCGCCCCTCGCGAATCCGTTTTCGTCTGGTATGACCCGCGCCCCGGTGACGATAAGGCCCACCTCGATCGCGCGGTCTTCGCCCTCGATCACAATTACAAACTCTACGCCGATGGTCGCTTGATGAAGATCGACGATCTGCTGCCCATCGAAACCGAAATTGCGCCCGACGACTACAATGCCGCCGACCGAGCCGCTCGCGCGAAACTCGCCGGCGTCATCAACGACATGATGCAACCTCCCCTCTCCCCCCGCGTCGCCAACGAAGTCGACGCTTACGGCGACCCCATCAAGTAACAATCGCGCCTAGGCGCGAAGTAACAAGTAACAGGTATCAAACCTGACGGAAGTTCCAGGTATCAAGTAACAAGAACCCGAACCACTCCACTGCTACCCATTACTCCTCATACTTGTTTTCATTCCATGTCTCGCCATAGTTTCTCATCAAGAGACGACGGCGGATCTTTCTCCTTATTCTTTATCTTTATCCCCTTATCCCCGCGTTCTGGTCCGCCTCCCAACTCTTACTCTTACTCGTTCTCGTTCTCGTTCTCGTTCTCTCCACTGAATTGAACCCGGCGCCTTCACCTATTTCCCCATCCCTGATTTCATGAAACTAACCCATTCACTCAGCGCTGTCGGCCTCGCCCTCGCGCTGCTCTCTCCGCTCAGCGGCAAATCATTGCTGCCCGCCGATCCGATCGCGTTGGATTCGCTGCGAACCTTCAAATCCCCGAGTAAAAACTGGGTGCTCGCTTCGGACATCGGGGGCGACCCCCGCCGCTCCAAAGCGCTCACCGCCATCCCCGGAACCGGTGTCCTCGTCAATGTGGCGCCCAATAAATCGGGCGAACACCTGACCTCTACTTGGGAGCACGGCGATATCGAACTCTCCTTCGAGTTTCTCATGCCGCAGGAATCCAACTCCGGCATTTATCTCATGGGCCGCTACGAACTCCAACTGCTCGACAGCTGGGGCGTCGAGGAGCCGGGGGTCCACGATTGCGGCGCCATCTACGAGCGCTGGATCACCGAAAAAAAAGAGGGCTACGAAGGCACCGCTCCACTCGTAAATGCCACCCGCGCGCCCGGCCTCTGGCAGACCATGCGCATCTTATTCCAGGCCCCGCGTTTCGATAAGAAAGGCAAGAAAATCGCCAATGCTCGTTTCCTCGAAGTCGAGCACAACGGTTTCCTCATTCACAAGGATGTCGAAGTCACCGGGCCCACCCGCGGGGCTGAATGGCCCAAAGAAGCCGCCACCGGCCCGATCCAAATCCAAGGAAATCACGGTCCGATCGCTTTCCGCAATATCACCAAACGTCCCTTTGACCTCACCACCGAAGTCACGCTCCAAGATGTGCAGAGCAAAGTTTCCCGGCGTAAAAATGCCGCAGTCACCAAGGACGACGAGGAAGCCCCCACCGAAGACCTGCCATCGGCAACCGCGGCCAATATCGACCCCGGCGCCCTCGGCGAGAGCACTCACTTCACCGTGACCTACACCGGTAAGATCAATATCCCTAACTCCGGCACCTACGCCTTCGATGCCGTTTCTCGTGGCACCATCAATCTCTCCGTGAACGACCAGCCTGTCCTCATACCGATCAATCCCGGCGTGCGCTTCGTTCCCATCGAACTCAAAGCGGGGCTTCATCCCTTCAAGCTCGAATACACCCACGGGCGCTGGAACAAACCTCAACTCGACCTTTTCGTGGAAGGTCCGCGTGTCGCTCGCCAGATCCTCGATACTGCCTCCGCGAAAATGGAAGCGCGCGAAATGGCCCAAGCTCTCACCGCGGCCATGGCTGATGAAGAGAAACCCGTAGCCAAATCCAAAAAGGAAAAACGCACCGAAATCATCGTCGCTCCGCCCGCTGACGGAATTCGCCTGCAACGTGGTTTCACGCCGTTCGATCCGCGCAAGCGCCTCTATTCCATCTCGGTCGGTTCGTCCACCGGCGTGCACTACGCCTACGACTTCGACACCGCCACGATCCTGCGCACTTGGAACGGACCCTTCCTCGATCTCTTCGAGTTCTGGGACGGCCGCGCTCACAATCAACTCACCAAGCACATCGGTCCGGATCTCACTTTCCACGACAGACCCACCATCGCCCTGCTCGAGAGTGGTCAACACGATTGGCCCGTTGAAACCGATGCCATGTGGTCCGCCGAGGGCTACACCCTCGATGCCAAAGGCAATCCGACCTTCTTGTCTCGTCTCGCCGATATCGAAATTTCGGATCGGATCGTCGCCGCAACGTCGCCCCGACGCCTCGATCGCCACCTGACCCTGCAAGGTGATCACACCTCTTGGATGACCGGTATTCTACTCGCCGAGGCGCCCACGATCACCTTGGAAGCGAACGGCAACAGCTACATCATCGGTGATCGTTCTTACTACTTGGATGTTCCCGCCAGCAACAAAGCCAAACCCTTCATCCGACGGATCAACGGTCGCGATCAACTCGTCCTCTTCCCGTCCAAATCGGGCAAGGATGTGAAACTTTCCTACACTCTCGTTTGGTAATTCTTCGTCATGAAGCACTCAATTTCCCTCACCCTCTGCCTTAGCGCCGCCCTCGCGGTAAGCGCCCTCGCGCAGAATCCTTCCGCCGAAG
The DNA here is from genome assembly GCA_913058185.1 of uncultured Verrucomicrobiota bacterium. Classification (GTDB taxonomy): domain Bacteria; phylum Verrucomicrobiota; class Verrucomicrobiia; order Opitutales; family Opitutaceae; genus Actomonas. The sequence goes on along the minus strand of CAJXQX010000095.1, from coordinate 3,004 downwards.
AACGCTTCGCCAAACCTTCCGATGATTTGGTCAAGCTCGAGAATCAGTATTGGGAGCGCACTCCCATCCCGATTCCCGATGACATCATCTTGGAGTCCAGTGGCATTCTCGCCCTGCCCAATCAGGAATTACTCGTCACCACGCGACGCGGCGAAATCTGGCACATCGCTGGGGCCTACGACAAGGTGCCCAACCCCAAGTTCACCCTCTTCGCCTCCGGTCTGCACGAACCTCTCGGCATCATCGCCGCCCCCACCGGCGGCTACTACGTCGCCCAGCGGCCGGAAGTGACTCACATCCGCGACACCGATGGCGACGGCCGCGCCGACTCCTTCAAAACCCTCGCCCGCATTCCTATCTCGGGCAGCTACCACGAATACGCTTTTGGGCCGAAGCTCGCCCCCAACGGCAACCTGCGCGTCACCCTCAATGTCGCCTTCGGTGCCGCCACTCAATCGCCCGTGCCTTGGCGCGGATGGATGATCGAGATCACGCCTGACGGACAAATCATTCCCATCGCTGCCGGGCTGCGTTCACCGGCTGGTTTCACGGTCACCTCGCAAGGCGTATGGCTCGCCGCTGAGAATCAAGGTGAGTGGGTCGGATCCGGTCGCATCACCCAAATCGATCCCGGTGACTTCATCGGCCACATCGCCTCGCTCGCGTGGACCCGTGAACCGGGTTCAACCGTTTCGCTTCGTCCTGGTGATATCCCGGATAGCGCCGATCCCATGCATGAGGTCGCCAAGCGAATTCCCGGGATCAAGCCCCCAGCAGTCTGGTTGCCGCATACCATCCAAGGCATCTCCACGGCAGGTCTGATCGAGGATCTCACCGGCGGTGACTTCGGTCCCTTCGCCGGACAATTCTACATCAGCGACCAGGGTCAAAGTAAGATTGTCCGCATGTCCATGGAGCAGGTCAAAGGCGTCTGGCAAGGTGCCAGCTACAACTTCCGCGAAGGTTTTGAGTGCGGCATTATCCGCCTCACTATGGGCGAAAATGCCACCCTCTGGGTCGGCGAGACCAATCGCGGCTGGGGCAGTGTCGGCGAAAAAACTGAAGGCCTCGAACGACTCGTCTGGACGGGTAAAACTCCTTTCGAAATCCTCGAAGCCAAGGCCCAAAGCGATGGATTTCTCTTGAGCTTCACCGAACCGGTTGACCCCGCTATCGCAGCCGATCCCGCCTCCTATTCGGTCACCAGCTTCACCTACAAATATCACAAGACTTACGGCAGCCCGCCCATCAACGTGGCGTCGCACCAAATCGCCAAGATCGAGGTCGCCGATGATGGCCTGAGTGTCCGCATCGCCCTCCCGATACTGCGCGAAGGTTACATCCATGAGATCAAGGCACCGGGACTACGTAGCGCCAAATCCGGCACCGCGCTCCTGCACGACACCACCTACTACACCCTTAATCAGATCCCTTATGGTGACCGCATTATCCCGATCCGGTTGGAAGCAGAAACCATCACACGACATCACCACGTGCCAGCCGTCGCGACTAATGCCGCAAGTGCGAAAAACCAAACCTCAGTGCCGGCCGACTGGAATGGTAAGGCCGCCGATAAAGTCATCAACCTCGGCACCGAGCCCGGGTTGAAATTTGACCAAACGCTACTCACCGCGAAAGCCGGCGATCGCGTCAAACTCACCTTCAACAACGTCGATGACATGATGCACAACTTCGTGCTGACCACCCCCGGCACCGGCCAAACCGTCGGGGCCGCCGCGATGCAATTGGGCGTCTCCGGTGAAGGCATGAGTTTCGTGCCCAACTCCACCGCTGTCATCGCTCACACGACTATTCTGCAACCGGAGAGCACCGAAACGATTTACTTCACCGTCCCCAACAAACCGGGTGACTACGACTTCGTCTGCACCTTCCCCGGCCACTCGATACTCATGAAAGGGATAATGCGCGTCACCAAGTGACCCGAAGTAACAAGTTCCAAGTATCAAGTAACAAGAATCGGAAGTAACCGCCCGCCCCTCGCCCTCTTACTCGTTCTCTTTCTCTTTATCGACCACCAAGCCCCCCTTGTCTCGCCAAAGTTCTGCTCCGCAGAACGACGGCGGATCGTTCTCTCCTTAATTAGAAGTCCGTCACACCGCCCCCTCCTGTAGAAACCCCCTACCTCTACGTTTCAGTGCCTTCAGGGTGTTCCATGGCCCCAACAGTCCCCACCCTAGCCCAGTCAGCATATCTCGCCAGTGTTCTGTTTCACAGCACGACGGCGTATGCCCCCTCAATTCTCCCATGAAATCACCCCTGTTTTTCACCCTCCTGCTCGCGCTCACTAGCCTGATCGCCTCCGCGGCTGATCGCCCAAATATCGTTTGGATTGTCTCCGAAGATAACGGCGCGTCTCACATGCGTCTTTATAATCCGCAAGGCGCGCCGACCCCAAATATCGAGGCCCTCGCCGCTGATGGCATCGTATTCGACCACGCGTTCTCCAATGCTCCGGTTTGCTCGGTCGCCCGCTCCACGCTGATCACCAGCAGCTACGCTCCCCGGATCGGCACACAGTTCCATCGCCGCTCGGCCCTCGTGCCGCTGCCGCATGACCAGCGCATGTTCCCGTCCTACCTGCGCGACGCCGGCTACTACACGTCCAACAACAGCAAAGAGGATTACAACGCCTTCAAGGCAACCGACGTTTGGGACGAATCCTCCGGCAAGGCCAGCTACCGCAACCGCAACAAAGGCCAGTCCTTCTTCCACGTGCAAAATTTCGGCACGACTCATGAAGGGCAGCTCTTCTTCACCGCCGAGCAGATGGCCAATCAGCCCACTCAGACCGACCCCGCCACCGTGCGTGTGCCGGACTACCTGCCCGACACCCCGCTCTTCCGCTACACCGTCGCGCGCTACCTCGATCTTCACATGAAGATGGACACCCTAGTCGGCGAATTCATCGCCCAACTCGAAGCCGACGGCGTCCTCGATAATACCATCATTTTCTACTACGGCGACCACGGTGGCATCATGCCTC
>CAJXQX010000094.1 GCA_913058185.1 uncultured Verrucomicrobiota bacterium | reverse complement strand
GGTGCTGGAGGGGAATCACCGACTGACTTGGTGCTACACTATCGGGAGGTGATCGAGAACCACACGGCTCCCATCCATGAGTTGGCTAAGACCGAATCGCTTAATCAAAACCCCGAAACCTACGAGAGGCTTATTGCGGGAGGAGGGAAACCGCGGCGGGCGACGGGAGAGGTTGCGCTCAAGATGGATCCGCGCCCACGCATGGGAGATCGGGTGAGCTATTACATTCAGCCGGGAGGGAAAGGCCAGACCAGTAATTGGCAACGGGCTCGCCCTATCGCCGTTTTCGATAAGACGAATGCTCCCTACGATCCCAAGTATTACCTCAAGAAACTGGAAGATTGGGCCAAGCGTTATGGCGGTTTCCTAGAATCTGAAAAGCTGACCCCGCCGGACGAACAAGGCAGTTTGTTCTAGGGCCTAGCGCATTAAGAATTACTTTCGATTCGCTCGTCGCGCTGCCTTACGCACATCGGCCTTGGCTTGTTCGGTATCAATGAATTTGGCTCGATAGTCATCGTCGTGACGGTTGCGAAATACATCCAGCATAGGATCACCCGTATCAATCATCCATTGGGTGAGTTTGGCGCGCAGATCGTCCGCCTTAGATTGATGAGATTCCTCGTTGATTAAGTTGGTGAGACAATCGGGATCGTTGGCGATATCGTAAAATTCTTCAACGGTGCGGTGTTGATAGACCTCGTGGCGTGCGGCGATGACCGGATCGGTTTGGGCCAGTTCCGCCATGCGTCGATAGGTGAGCGTGCCGGTAGTGGCGGTTGCCATGATACGTTTCCCGTTGGACCAAGGATTGAAGATATAGAGAAATTCATGCGTCTGGAGTGCCCGCATCGGATCGCGCCAGTGGCCGGAGTTTTCGTTGTATTCCTTGACCACAAATTCGCGTTCGAACCCGGGTTGGTTCCGGAGATGTGAAACGAAAGACGTTCCGTCCATTTCTCCGGGATTGGAGATGTCTGTGAGCTCGAGAAGCGTAGGGAGTAAGTCCACCGCGGAAACCAGATGCTCGTTATCAATCGTATTGGGTTTGGTCATACCCGGAATGATGAAAAAGAGCGGTGTAGCTGAGCTGTGGTGATACACCTGAGTCTTAGCAAAAGGCAGCGGCATACCGTGATCGGACAGAAACATGATGATGGTATTTTCGCGCTCACCTGAGTCTTCCAATGCTTCGATGATTGCGCCCACGCAATCATCCGCCCGGCGCACACTTGAGTAGTAGTGGGCCAATTCTAGACGCACCCTTGGGTCGTCAAATAGGTAGCCTGGGATCGGAACTTCGTCCGGCGTGAAAACGCGCGAAGGCACGTTGGGGTCGTCCCAAATCTCGCCCTTGTTCTTCATTGCGTAGAACGGTTTGTGTGGGTCCGAAATGTTCATCATCAGACAGAAAGGTTGATCAGATTCCCGCGCAGCGCTGATACCCTGATTCATTGCATCGGCATAGGATTTGGCGGCCTTGATATCCCGCCCCTTTCCGTTGGGTGCGATCGTCAGGTCTGAATCCCATCCCGGATAGGGATGGTAGGGAGTCGAATGAGATACCTTGTGCATGATTCCGGTGTAATAACCACCGCGCTGCATGAGATCGGACAGGTGAAGGTGCTTGGGATCACGCACGGGGTAGAATCCTTCGATGCCGGTATTGTGGGGAAAGAGTCCGGACCACATAACGTTACGCGAGGGGAAGCAGTTTCCGACGACGACGTGCGCCTGATTGAATCGCAAACCTTGCCGAGCGAGCTGATCAATATTCGGCGAGGTGTCTCCGAGTTCGGATCCATACAGACCGAGTGAATCGGCATTGAGGTCATCGACAGTGATTATTAGTAGGTTCAGTTTCCCTTCATTGGCGAAGAGGTTTGAGCCCGAAACAAGTAACAGGGGTAGAAGTAGCAGTGTGCGCATGATTAGGCGGAGTTTGGGCCAGTGTTAGTCGTAACCAAAAGCCTCAAATTGGGTCACCCTTGCGCACAGGCTGATAGGGAACGTTTCCTCAATGCACATAAGGTTGATCGGGCCGTAGAATCAGCCATGGTTTTAGAACTGTGATACTTCCCGAATTACCCCATTCATCCCGTCGATCATTTCTCAAAGCGGGAGCCACGGTGGCTGCCGCTTCGAGCCTGCCGCATTTCGCGATTGGGCAGTCTGGTCCGCCCGCCTCGTTGAAGGCGAATCTGGCTTTTATCGGTGGTGGCGGGATCGCTAAGGTAGCGTTTCAAGGTTGTGAGGGTGAAAACTACGTCGCGATCTGTGATATTGATGACGAACGGGCGGCTGAGTATTTTAACAAATACCCCAATGCTCGGCGCTATAAAGACTACCGCGTGATGCTGGAGCAGCTCGAGCACCAGCTCGATGGCGTGGTCGTTTCGGTTCCCGATCATCATCACTTTCCCGCTGCCTATTTAGCGATGTCCATGGGCATTCCCGTCTACGTGCAGAAGCCTTTGGTGCATGATATTTGGCAATGCCGAACTCTCCAGAAAGCGGCTCACCACTTTGATGTGATCACCCAGATGGGAAACCAAGGTCACGCCACGGACGGAATTCGTTTCGTGAAAGAGTGGTTTGATGCGGATGTGATCGGAGATGTCACGGAGGTTCATGCATGGTTCAAGGGCCCCAATTTTTCCGGCAGATATTTTAAAATTCCTGAGAGTTTCCCACCCCCAGTAGATAGAGTGCCGGCCGGGATGGACTACGATCTCTTTTTAGGAGCCGCAGCTCCTCGGGCTTTTTCTCGGACCTACCACCCTTTGACTTGGCGTGGTTGGTGGGACTTTGGTTGCGGCGAACTGGGTGACTGGGCTTGCCACACTTTGGATGCTCCATTCTGGGCGCTTGATCTAGGGCAACCTACCAAGATCACGGTCAAGAAAATGGCCGTCGTTCATGAGAGCTTTTGTCCTCGTTCTTCGCATCTGGTTTTTGATTTCCCGGCCCGGGGTAATAAACCACCCGTAAAGCTCCATTGGTATGACGGCGGTAACCGTCCAGCAGCGGCCGATATTCCTGAATGGCCTAAGGATAAGGAGATTCCCGACGGAGGCATGGTGATGATCGGTAGCAAACATACCTTGATGACAGGAACTCGGCCAAATAGCCCCCGCCTACTTGATGATGAGGTATGGAACGATTTTCGTCGAAACCTCCCGGAGCAAACGATTCCGCGGGTCAAAGGCGGACCGTTTCAGGAATGGTTAAGAGCAATTAAAGGTGAAGGACCATTGCCCGGATCAAACTTCGATTATGCGGCACCGCTTACGGAAATGTCGTTGGTCGGCGTGATCGCTCAACAAACCAATCGAGATATCGAATACGACGCTGCGAATATGCAGATCACCAATCACGACGATCTGGGCGATCTGATTCGACGACCTTGTCGGGCGGGCTGGGACTTCGGTGCCGAAGTGTGGCGTAGTTAGTCGCCGCGTTTCTTGCGCAGCGCCTTGACGGTTTGAACCAGTTTCAGACCGTCGCCCGGTCCGACGTTTGATCCCCCGACTTCTCGCCAGGCAATATTGAAATTCTTAACTCGAAGTCCGGCATCTTGGGCGGCGAGTAACAGTTCCAGGTCGAAGGCATATCCTTGTTCGATCCAAGCCTCCTGATGACCTCGCCACCACTCGGCCGGCACGAGTTTAAAACCACACTGGCTATCGATCGTATCGAGCTTCAGTTGCTTTCGCGCCCAGCTCGCAAACCAGCCGCCGGTGCGTTGCCGAATCCAACCACGTTGCACCTTCTGGGATCGATCCCGGTGGTAGCGGTTGGCGGCTATCACCGGTAAGGGAGATGAAGCCGAGAACGCATGGGTGACTCCCGTGATCACAGCATCTACGGGCACCGCACCATCAGCATCAACGAAAGCAAGCCACTGCGATTCTGGATGAGCTATGCCCCAACCGTGATAGATCGCGCCACCTTTACCGCGATGGTCGTTGGCTGTTTCCATGGGGCGGACCTGCGGGAACTGACGATGAATAGCGGCGACTTTATTCCTGAGCGCATCAGCTTCAGCTTGAGGAGAACCATCATCAACGACGATGATTTCGATTGGCAGATTATCGGCGTTTATTCGTTCCGCCAGCGGGAGTAGAAAGGGAGGGAGTCGTTCCGATTCGCACCAGCACGGAATGATCAACGAGAGAGCGGGAGGCGGTAAGCGAAGTCCTTCAGAGAACACCCCTGCGGTGATCGCGGGATTCTCGACATTTGTGGCGATCAGTCCGTAGCGCGGATCTTTCTCGATAAGCGTATCGAGAGCTTTGTCGGAAAGGAGTAGAGCTGCCGTGGACAACGCATCGGCCTCGGCGGCGTTTGGCGCGAGCACGAGCGCCTGCGGGCGCATCGATGTTCCGATGATATGACCGGGTTGAAACCCCTCTCCGGACGCACCCAGCGCAAATGGAGCCTTGAGCCATATTTTGGGCTGACCGGACGTTTGAGGGAGGGAAACGTCCCACTCGTCTTCCGCGCCAGTAGGATGCTGGCCAAAAACCAAAATACTTGAACCGCCACCATTCAATACGGCCGAAGTGACATCCCATTCACGCAGTAGATCCGCCATGGCGTCCAAGGCAGCCCCTTTACCGATTGCGCCAAGATCAAGCCAGCGCCTGCCCGAGAGTTTCGTCACGAGCGGTTGTTCCGGATCGAGTGCGAGCACGGGATTTGTGTCATCCGGCGCAGGCGGTTCCAAGTCTGCCAGGTGGAGAGGAGTGGATTGGTCTTTGGCGACCAATGCGGCGTGACCCGCGAATGGATCGAAGGCGGCATTGCTGGCCGCGGAAACCGGAATCGCGGTTAGGAGGCAGCGATGGGTGATTTCATCGATGCGGATAATTTCACCCTCGGCCGCACGATTGATGCGGGTGATGTCGCTGCCTTCCTGATAAAAACTGAGGTGCTCTTCCAGTCTATCCAGTAAACGGAATGCCTCTTCGGCAATGGGGCGGAGCGCAGTGCCTTCGTCCGCTGCCCATAGATGCAAGGTGAACCGCGTGGCCATGGCCTCATGCTCGAACCGTTCGAACGCGGTCAGGTCATGCAGCCTAACAATCGGTTCAGGGGTCATGAGTCGGATTCCGGGAGAGGAGGGAAGGCTGCCTTCCACACTTCACCCCGAATGTGAACCGTGAGGATGACGTTGGGCCGGAGTCCGTATAACTCCACGATCGCATAATTCTCCAATTCCGGGAGCGGCGCCCCCGTTTGATCATCCCAGATAACTATATCCCAACCGGCTAAGGATGCCGGGGGGGCGGGAAAATACCCGACCTGGGGAGTATCTCTGAGATACCAGGGTAAAGGCCACGCATGTTCGGCGCTGACCACCGCGATATTCAGGGAACTGGAATAGGTAGCTTGGAGTAGGGCGATTCTTGCCGGCAGTTTTAAGAAACCTCGGGGAGCTTGTTCGTAGAAGTAGGGGTTGCGCACATCGCCCGGATATCGGTCGAGGGCCAAACTGCTTTTGGCGTAGGATTGGCTGATCGCGAGCCCGGTTAAAATAACGCCACCAGCTAACCCGAGGCGTGATCGGGTCATCAGGGAAACCAAAAATTCAGCAGCTAGTAGCACCAATCCGATCATTGGCGTCACCAACAACCACGGTGTCTTGTAGGAGACTACGCTATGAAAAACCAGCAGTCCGAAGGTAAATAACGCGACGACGTGATGAGCCCGAGATGCCTGGGATCTGAAAGCGGTTATTCCTCCGAGTAATGCCAACGTGAGTAGGACGTATTGGCCCCAACGCGGTCCGCCTGTTTCCAAGATACCGAGAGTCTTCAGGTGCTGCCACCAAGGATAACTGTGAGGGCTATCGGTGAGCCGCTCAACTTGGAGGAAGTAGTGTCTGATCCCGTCGACGATCCCATCGGGATGAGCGCCAAAACTCGAATAAAACAACAGGTAAGACACCGCGAAACCGAGTCCGGCTGCGGCGAGGACGTTGAAGCCGGGCTTCGGGACGGACTTATCCCGGGTCAAATAAAGTGCACCGATCGCGGCAGCAAAATAGAGCGGCGTGATTTCTTTGGTCGCTTGCGCGAGTCCCACAATGATACCGAGGCAGAGTGCCTTGAGGAGGGGGCGTTCCAAATCTCGACGTAGGGCGAGAACAATGAACGCCCACACCAGAAAGGCTAACGAAGCCTCCTGCACGAAATAGGTATGATAAACCGAACTGAGCGTTTCGAAAGCGAGGAGACTTACCGCAATCGCACCGGTTGCGGTCGAGAATCCCGCCGTGCGAATTCCGGCCCCGATCAGAATCAGCGTTGCGATTCCTGCGGCGAGTGAAACCCGTCGAGCCGAGCGGTCATCGAAATCTTCTGCCGTGCCGCCGCGCAATCGATGCATCGCGGCCGCACCATAATAAAGCGTCGGCCCATGTCGGTCGAGCGGGTCATATTGATAACCCTCGCCGGAAAGTAGATTCCAAGTTTGCCACGCCTGCACGGCCTCGTCGGCGTGCAGGGGGCGGTTGTCGAGGTGGGCGGCGCGCCAAGCGGTGCCGGCGATGATCGCCAGCACGATTAGAATCCACCAAGCGCGACTATTCGACGGAACGGCCAAAGACTTCCACTTCGATGTATTGGTTCAATCCGTCGCTGGTATTTCCATCAGAGTAGAATCGAACATAGCGTCCCGTGGCCTTTTTGCCCGGAATGAGGCGGCCGTGATTTTTCTCAACATACGCAGGATCCGATCCACGACCCATTTTGGATGAATCATCGTGGTCATTATTGAATACGGTGGTATTGCCCGACTTAAATTCAGGATCATCCGAGACTTGGATAATCACATCGAGGTAAGCCCGAGGTTGCGCGTGGTAGTGCCAGAGTCCGATGCCATAGATCTCGGTCTTGGTTTCTAGATCGACTTGCACCCATTGCTGCATCTCGCCGAGTTCGACGTAGTAGCCATCTTCGGACTCTTTATCACCGTCGGTGATCATATCGAGTTCACCGATGATGGGCCATTCGTCGGATGACGTGACCGTCTTGCCGGCGGCAACATTGGTGACGCCGGTTGGGACCTTAATTACCGGAGGCTTTTTGTTAGGAAGCTCCAGATGAGGAAGGTTGATCGGCGCTGGGGTGCTGGTGACTTTAGGTGGAGGGAACTCCAACGTGATCACAGTATCTTCGGCCACAAGGACCGAGGAAACGGAACATGCGAGAATGAGGGAGAGGAAGCGGGTTTTCATAAAGGGTGTAGGAATATCTAGGGTGATGAAACGGATCAGGCGATAAAGTCAGACGGTTTCATATCGATGGTGGCACGTGCGGCTACGGCCGTATTTACCTTAAAAATCGCGGCTTCGCTGGCGAAGGCGTGCTCTCCATCACAGTTCAGTTTGTTTTCGCCTTTAACGGCACCGAAGAAGTTCTCCAGATGCGGTTGATGGAGGGGCTTGTTGAGCACAACGGGGAGATCGAATGCTACAAGTGGTGCGGTTTCACGCACATCCACCGTGGTATTTTCGGCGGGATAAGCAGCTTCGGATTGTAGGAGGTATTTCAGGTCGATCCACTTATCCCAATCAGGCGCGCGATCTTCACGATACACCTTGGTGAGTTTGGGGTTCTCTGAGATCTTAACCGAACCTTCGTCGCCCATGAACTGCTCGAAGTATCCGCCACCGGCACTGGTGGTGGTGAGCACCTGGTAAGAGGCCCGGACCGGACCTTGGGCGGTGTCGTATTCGAAGATGGCCATGACATTGTCATACCATTCGCGGGTGTCGTAGTAGTCGGATCCACCGGATGCCATGACACTCTTGGGGCCGGTGCCGAGGAACCAGTTGAAGATGTCGATTTGATGCGCGCCGAGATCGGAGATTGGACCACCCGACAGATCGCGGAACCAGCGCCAGTTGCGGAATTGGTGCATATCTTTGAAGCCATAACGCTTCAAAGTCGCGGGGGGAATCGCGTAACGAGGAGGCGAGCCGAGGTCCTCGGATACGGCGCGATTCCATTGGCCATTGATATTGGTGATACGACCCGGAATCTGGGCTTTGTTGATGATGTTATTCAGGGCGTGCTGGTAGCGCGGATTGCTTCGACGTTGGTGGCCGATTTGAAGCAATTTTCCGCTTGCCCGCTGAGCAACGACCATGGAGCTAGCGGCTTCGATGGTGTGGGCCATCATCTTTTCGCAGTAAACGTGGAGACCCGCTTTGAGGCACATGTTGGTGTGCGGAGCATGCCAGAAATCAGGCGTCGCGATGATGACGGCATCCAGATCCTTCTCATTAGCGAGTAGGTCTTCGATGTCCTCGTAACCATTGGGGTCGAACCCCGCCTTTTTCAGACGGTTCACTCCGTAGCGGCGGGAAAGTTCCCAGATGTCACAGACGGCTTGGAAATGCAGTCCTTCGATATTGAGCAAGGAATCCAGCAGCACTCGGCCTTGGGAGCCGACGCCGATCAAGGCGACATTGAGTTTATTGCCGGTGCCTTGGGCTTTGAGAATGGTAGGCGCGGCCAGCACCATACCTCCAGCGGTGAAGCCGGTCTTCAAGAATCCGCGACGGGACCAGTGTGAACTATCGAGTTCGGAGAGAGTTGTTTTCATGGGAAGATTACCAGCGGGGGAGCACTGAGAAACGGTCGTGTTTGACCAAACGTAGAGCGACGACGACGAGCAGGACGTGAATTGCGAGCCAAGCTACTCCGCCACCTTCGTTGAGCAGAATCAGGCCAACCGAAAGACCGGAGTAGAGCAGACCTTGCAGGAGTAGCGAAATGCGAGGGGCCAACCCGATGAGCAGCGTGATACCGAGAATCAATAGAGCGGGTCCAAGCAACGCGTCGAAAAGGGAGAGTCCCCAGCTGGGAAGTAATGGCTCCGCCGCAAACTTATCGGCCAGAGGCGGTGGAATTCCGTGGTAGTAGTCCGTGCCGTAAACCTTGGTCTTTATCTCCACCATGGCGCCGTTCAAATCGGGGTCACCGAATTCATCGAGCAAGGGCTCTTCGATAATCTCAGTGCCGGCGTATTTCTCGAGACCAGTCAGGAGAGCTCGGAGTCCGAGCCATACCCGAAGGACCATATACCCGAAGGTATCGGCGAGATTTTCAACCAGAGAGGGTCGTGCTGATTTTTCTGAATTCATGGGGAAGTATTAAAAACTAGGGGCAGCTTGAATTGTTTCGGAATCCATCGCTGCCGGAACCGTTACGTCGAGGGGTTTCTAGAAAAATCCCGGACGGTAGCTCTTCGACAGATATTGATTGGCGGATTCGACATTGGTGAAACGCACCTTATCGGCATCGAACTCCAAGCGGCGATTGGCGCGAATTGCGGCATTACCCAGTAGAACCGTTTCGGTGAATGGACCGGCGTAATCGAAGCTTGAAGCCGGTTGGCGGCCGTCACGAATCGCGTTACACCATGCCAGATGATGGTTGCTCGTTTCAACCCGGGGTAACGTTTTGGGCGGGAGCTTTGGTCCGATTTTTCGCATGTCCGATGAGGGGAATATGCGTGGGCTCTCACCGTAGGTGGCGTTTACCATACTCGCCTCTGAGCCGACAACGATTGTGCCGCTTTTGGCGTATTCTCGACCCTCTTCCCAGTTGGCTGGATAAGGCGGAGTTAGGGCGCCGTCATACCACTTCCACGTTAGAGCAGGCTGATTACCTCGAGCCGCAAATTCGTATTGAACCACGGAACTGACCGGACAGGTCTGATCGTTGTCCTTGGCGGAAAATGCCTCCAGCGCCGTCGGTGAGCCGAGCTCGAGCCCCCAGTAGGTTGCATCCATAATGTGGCAAGCCATGTCACCGAAAGCCCCACACCCGAAGTCCCACCAGCCACGCCAAGCGAATGGTGCATAAGCCGGATCATAAGCGCGTTTCGGCGCGACACCGAGCCAGAGGTCCCAATCGATGGTCTTGGGGGTGACGGGAATGAATTCTTTGTGGCTAGGCTTCTTTATGCCTTGAGGCCAAACGGGGCGATTGGTCCAGCTGTGGACCTCGCGGATTTCGCCAAGCACGCCCGCTTGAAGCCATTCTTTGGTCAGTCGGGTGCCCTCGTTGCTGTGACCCTGGTTACCCATCTGGGTGATGACACCGGCCTTACGCGCGGCCTCCGTGAGCAAGCGCGCTTCTTCGACGGTATGCGTCAGTGGTTTTTCGACGTAAACATGTTTGCCGAGAGCGATCGCCGACATGGCGATCGGAAAGTGCATGTGATCGGGCGTCGTGATGACCACTGCGTCGAATTTATCACCCATTTCCGCGAACATTTCACGGTAGTCACGGTATGTAGGGACGTCGGGATATTTTTCGTAGGTTTCAGCTGCTCTCGCATCATCTACATCGCAAAACACCACAAAGTTTTCGTCGGCCAACGCTTGAATCGCGCTTTTGCCCCGTCCACCCACGCCAACAAGAGCGAGGTTTACCCGGTTAGTGGCGGCGACGCCGTCCTTTTGAGACCGGCCAATGGCCGGAAAGGCGGTCGCAACCGCTGTGGCCAAAGTTGATTTTTCGAGAAAGCTTCTGCGGGTGAGTTGGGTATCAGGCATTTTGAACTTAGGGGTGTGGTAAGAGGGGGGAGTTATAGTGGAGACGAACTAAGAGACAATTTCAGTTAAATGGGGTTCCGGGTTTTTGAGTATTACTTCCATTGCCGAGGGTATGGTATGGCATGAGGAGATCAGGGTAAGGGCGTGGGATCAGGATCTTTTGCTAATTTCAAGCCACTGCACGCCCAAAAACGGGCTAACTCCAACTTAGATCGTGTTGATTGAAGGGCATGCTCCGGATCCGTTTGCCCGTCGCAGCGAAGACCGCGTTGGCAATGGCTGGTGCAACGGGTGGGAATGCTGGTTCGCCGAGTCCCGTGGTCGGAAAGTCAGTCTGAATAAAATGAGTCTCAATTACCGGAGTGTCGGGCAGTCGTAACAACGGGTAATCGTGGAAGTTACTCTGCTGCACGGCGCCGTTCGCGACGGTGATTTGCAATTCCATGGCTGTGCTAATGGCGTCGACAATTGAGCCTTCGACCTGATTTTCGGCACCACTGAGATTCATGATCGTTTGACCCACATCGACAGCCGCTGCGATTCGTTTGACCTTCATTGCACCGTTTTTGGATACGACGACATGAGCGCCCATGGCGACGTAGCCGAGATGGCTGAAGTGGAACGCCACGCCGAGACCTTCGCCGCCGGGAAGCGATTTGCCCCAGCCGATCTTCTTGGCGGCGAGTGCGACCACCCCGGACATGCGACCACCATGATACCCCGGTTGTTTCTTGTTGGCCGCTGGTTGGGAGGCATCGCCTAGCAGCTTTAGCTTAAAGTCGACGGAATCGGCGGACGCAGCGTGAGCCAGTTCATCGATGAAACTCTGAGTCGCAAAAGCGATCGCGCACGATCCGGGAGCACGCCACCAGCCTAGCGGCACGCGGGTGTTCATGATCGTTTGACCGAGTTTGAAGTTGGGCACAAACCGACACGGGAATTCGTCCTTGCTGATGCCGGCACCGCGACCGGTGTCTTCGTCGCTTTCGACGCCGAGGGTCACGAAGTGATCCTGCCAAGCCACGATTTCACCGTCACTGTTGACGCCACCTTTAAAGCGGTGCCATCCCGCCGCACGGTAATGATCGTGCTGCATGTCTTCCTCGCGGCTCCAGGTCATCTTGACGGGTTTACCGTATTTTTGAGCAATTGCCGCACACTGCACCATATAATCACTGATCAAGCGCCGGCCGAACCCGCCACCTATTTTGGTGATGTGAATGATGATATTTTCAGCGGGAATTCCCAGATGTCCGGCCACGAGGTCGCGCCCCCAACTGGGGAGCTGGGTGGGGGCCCAAATTTCGGCACTATCGGCCGTCACGACTGCCGTGCAATTCTGCGGCTCAAGGTTGGCGTGAGATGCGTAGGGGTAAGTGTAATACGCATCGACGGTCTGTTCAGCATTGAGGAACGCCTGCGTGATATCTCCATCGTCGCGAAGATTGGATTGGGCTTCGCCGGCTGAAATCTCTTCGGCGCGGGCGTAAAAACTGTCCGTGTTCTGATCGGACACATCGGCGGTGTCCCATTCCACCACGAGAGATTTGGCGGCTTTGAAGACGGACCACGTATCGACTCCGAGAATCGCGACACCGGGCAGTAACTCATCGATCTTATCCGAGCCCTCGATCACGAAAGCATCCGTCACTCCTGCGGAGCGTTTAACCACGTCCAGATTGGCGGATTTTACTTTCCCGCCAAAGGCGGGGCATTTGATAAACGTGGCGTGGACCATGCCCGGGATCGTCTGATCGATCCCGAATAGTGGCTCACCGCGGAGCAGCGCGGGATTATCGACCCCAGGAATGCGCTTACCCAGAATCGTGAAGTTGGATGGATCCTTTAAGGTGACGCTCTTCACATCCGGAACCTCCATCGTAGCGGCGGCAGCGACGAGTTCGGCATAGGAGAGGCTGTGGCCCGACGAGACGTCGTGCACGGCGTTGTGCTTAGCGGAACACGCGGCACGATCGACGCCCCACTGTTCCATGGCGGCAGCGATCAACATTTCGCGAGCGGTCGCTCCGAGGCGCCGGAATTCCATGAAGTGCTTCGGGGTCGCGCCAGAGCCTCCTGCGACTTGACGTTCATAACGGTCGTCGAGGCCGGCTTGTTCGACCACCACTGTCTTCCAGTCCACTTCGAGCTCTTCGGCGATTAACATCGGTAAAGCCGTCTTGATGCCTTGGCCACATTCCGGGTTTTGGGAGATGATCGTCACTTGGCCATCGGGGCCGATGCGCAAGTGGAAGTTGGGCGCGAATTCGTCATCGGAAGGCGCGGGGAACGCGGGGTTTTCTTCGGCGGCTCCGGCGCGTTGGCTCAGCATGATGCCGAGACTCAGTCCGGTGGAGGCGACGCCGGTTGATTTGATGAATCCGCGACGGGTGAGAGAGGAGGCAATTTCAGTTTTCATAATTGCGGTTCTAGTTAGACGGATGCGGTTTTGGCGGCGGCCAGATGGACGGCGGCGCGAATACGGGAGTAGGTGCCGCAGCGGCACAAGTTGCCCGCCATGGCACCGTCGATTTCGGCGTCGGAAGGTTTGGGTGTTTTCGCGAGTAGGGCGGAGGCACTCATCATTTGTCCTGCCTGACAGTATCCGCATTGGGGCACGTCAACTTCGTCCCAGGCATCTTGCACGGCACTGGCACCCTCCGGGTCGAGACCTTCAACCGTGGTGATCGGACGGGCGCCCAATGTTGAAACCGGTAGTTGGCAGGAGCGAACGGCTTCACCGCCGACGTGCACAGTGCACGCGCCACACAGGCCCATGCCGCAACCAAACTTGGTGCCGACGAGGTTGAGATGATCACGTAGCACCCACAAGAGCGGGGTGTCCGGGGCGGCTTCGACGTTCATCGCCTGGCCGTTCACTTTAAGAGTATAAGAAGACATGGCCGGGAATTATTTTTTTTGGGGGGGGGTAATCAGGGACTAGTTGGCGCGGCGGGATTTGACCCAGGAGATGATCGCGTTGTCGTCATTGATGTGACGCCAGACCAAGGCGAGGAACTCAGCGGGCATGATATTATTGGTGAGACAGAAATTCCGATCACCGCCACAGCTATACATCATGCTGGCAGGCATCTCACCGCGCAGTTTTGCTTTGGCCTTGGGTATGATCCGGAGCAGCCAACGGATACCGTCAACTTCCTCGGACTTCGTTGGTAATGTGGCCGGATCGAGAACCGTGGATGATGAGACTCCGTGTTGCACGGAAAGGAAGTAGTCACGACGCACTGTCTCGATGGTGAGGGCGTTACCGAATCCAGGGGCACCGTCGACAACGTCGTCTTCCGCGTAGTCATACATATGCTGGGTCGTGATGCCGTTTGCGGCCAACCAAGCGGTTTCTCCTTCGTCGAAAAACGTGTCTGCGCCCCGCTGACCGTCCTGGTAGAGTTTAAAGCCCTTTTTATAAAGCTCACGAAACTTGGCGGGAAATTCGAAGTGCACTAAAACCATATGCTTACTAGGTTGAGGCTTCTGACGAAAATGGCAAAGCAATCACGGTGAAAATCGGGCGTCCGTTGAGCAGGTGAGCAGTCACGTCGTTGGAGTCACCAAGTCGGATGATAGGTTCGTTGTGGATTGCGGAAATTCTTCAGACGTGCTTCTAATCGTTGATGAACTCATTACCCCGTCGGCAATTCATCAAAACATCCTTGGCAGCATCTGCGGCCGTCACTGCGACCTTAGGTTCAAAATTAAGTGCGGCGACTGAAACCGGGAAGCAGGAGTTCTATGAGTTACGGTGTTATCACTTGAAGGCCGACTCTCGACTCAAGACCAATGGTAAGGCCGATCTGTTGGATACTTATTTGGAAAAAGCCTACCTGCCGGCACTCGAGCGCCGGGGTATTCACGGCACCGGGGTATTTTCGGAGCTCGTGGTAGATAAAAAGGCAATGACGTCCGAGCCGATGGTCGACTCACCCGTATGGACGTTGACCCGTTATGCTTCGCTCAATGACTACGTTGGTGTGAGCGCAGAAATTAATGCGGACCCTATGGTGCGAAAGACGGGTGCGAAGTATTTGGA
>CAJXQX010000093.1 GCA_913058185.1 uncultured Verrucomicrobiota bacterium | reverse complement strand
ATCGAGAGGAAAACTTTCGAGGCTAAACCGAGCATACGTTTCATATTGCAAGATTGAGCACAACGGAGTCACTGCCGCACAAGGGTAATAACCTCATGCATCACCTGGTGGATTTGGCCCTTCATGTTGCCACGACTGTAGAACCTAAGCGACGTTGGAGAGTGATTGGCAGCGACGATCATTCGACGGTTTGGGATGGGAAGGACACGCTTTGGGATTTGAATTACACGGCGCTAGGAATTGATCCAGATGAAGCCTTTAAAATCGCCACAAAATGAGCCAGACGCAGCCTGGCAGGTGGGCGGGGTAAGTAATTATAGCCGACAGTAAAAGAGATACTCAGCAACTGCCCCCTAGTGAGAAAGGCGGATTGTTCAACCGCGGCAGCCCGAGGATACAATTCAAGAAGCTAATCTCAGATACCGGGTTGAGCTAATTTCTGCGCTTTCTGTGCCTTTTGTGGCTATTAAAAGAATATCCATTGATAAGTCTCCCACATGGCACGCAATGATCACTTCTCGGCATTTGCCGCGACTTACGCGGAATTCCGACCAACCTACCCTCCTGCACTATTCGCGAAGATCGCAGAACTTGCCCCCGCAACCGAGCACGCGTGGGACTGTGCCACCGGAAACGGACAGGCCGCCGTCTCGCTAACCGATCATTTCGGAAACATCACCGCAACCGACGTCGGCGCGGCCATGATTGAGAACGCTCAACCTCATCCCCAGGTCACTTACGCAGTCGGCTCCGCAGAGCCCCCCCCCGATTGAGCCCCACAGCATCGATGCCATCACCGTCGCTCAGGCGCTGCACTGGTTTGATCGCCCCACCGTCTGGCGGACCTGTAAACGCGTGCTGAAACCCAACGGCGTTCTGGCCTATTGGGGTTACCTCTTGCCTGAGATAAATCCGGCGGTTGATGCGATCGTCAAATACTACCACAACGACACCGTAGGGCGTTTCTGGCCTCCCGACCGCGAGCCATTGCTGAATCTCTACGCCAAGGTTAAACCACCAGCCCCCCGCGTGCTCGAAGAAGGCTTCACCATGGAAGCAGAGTGGTCGGTCGACCAACTCATCGGCATGCTCGATTCCTGGTCCGCCACCCATCGCGCACAGGAAGAAACAGGGCACGATCCGCTACCGGCCGCCGCCAGCCTCCTAAAGGTGATCTGGGGATCTGAGTCTACCAAAGAGATCGTGCGGTGGCCCTTGAAAGTGCACGCATTTCGGTTCAACTCGAACTCATGAACGTCGACGGCAAACCCACCCGCACTATTTGGCCCGCCGCGGACGGCCAATCGGTCGAGATCATCGATCAAACTAAACTCCCGCATCGATTTGAAATTGCGACGTTGCGCAACGTCGATGACGCGGCGCATGCCATCAAAGCGATGTTAGTGCGCGGCGCTCCCTTGATCGGTGCCACCGCCGCTTACGGCCTCTGGTTGGCCATGCGGGGCGATCCTTCGGATGCGGGTCTTACTAAAGCCTACGATCAACTATTCGCCACGCGACCGACCGCCGTGAACCTGCGCTGGGCACTCGACCGAGGTCGCGCCACCCTCGCCCCGCTCGCACCCGCCGAACGAGCGGATCGAGCATTGTCGCTCGCAGTTGAGATTTGCGACGAAGACGTGGGCATCAATCACGCCATCGGCCAAGCGGCTCTCGCGGTCATCCAAGAAATCGCGGCCACCAAAACAAACGGCGCCCCGGTCAACATCCTCACCCACTGCAACGCCGGCTGGTTAGCCACGGTCGACTGGGGCACGGCCACTTCCCCGATCTATCAGGCTCACGATGCGGGTATCCCGGTGCACGTCTGGGTCGATGAAACACGTCCGCGCAATCAAGGTTTTAATCTGACCGCGTGGGAACTCCTCAATCACGGGGTGCCGCACACGGTCATCGTCGACAACGCCGGCGGTCACTTGATGCAACATGGCCAAGTCGACGTGGTATTCGTCGGCACCGATCGCACCACCGCCGACGGAGACGTCTGCAACAAGATCGGCACTTACCTCAAGGCCTTGGCTGCTCACGACAACGATGTGCCGTTCTACGTATGTCTACCCTCGCCTACGATCGACTGGACGGTGCATGACGGCGTGAAAGAAATTCCAATTGAAGAACGGGACGCTGATGAAGTCACTCACATCAGCGGGCTCGACGCGGCAGGCAATGTCTCATCGATTCAGATTCCTCCGACCGGCAGTCCTGCCGCCAATCCCGCTTTTGACGTCACTCCCGCCCGGTATGTCACCGGACTGGTCACCGAACGCGGCATCTGCGAGGCGAACGCCGCGGGGTTAAAAGAGCTGTTTCCGGAAAATGGGCAATAAGTCTTACTCGTTCTCGTTCTCGCTATTCCAGTCCGACTCATGACAGAGATCAAAAGTAAGAACGAGAACGAGTAAGAGTAAGAACTCCCAAGACATGTCTGATCCTCGCCAACAAATCATTGATACCTACCTCGCCCTCGATTCCCGGGGGCTAAACTAAGGATCATCGGGCAGTGTATCAGTCCGCGATGGAGCCAACGGTTTCTTTCTCACGCCATCTAGTCTACCCTACGATTGAATGCAGCCGGAGGATATTGTGCGGGTAGACATTTCCTCCGGAGAGGTCAGCGGGAAACGCAAGCCCTCGTCCGAATACCCCATTCACCTCGCCCTCATGCGAGAGCGCCCGGATGCCCAAGCCATCATCCATACTCACGGAGCCAATACCACCGCAGTGTCCTGCCTACGCCGCGATCTTCCCGCCGTGCACTATTTGGTCCCACTCTTCGGTGGTCCCCAAATCCGCTGCGCGCCCTATGCTACCTTTGGCACCGATGCACTCTCCACCAATGTTGTCACGGCTCTGCACCGTCGCCGCGCGGCACTGATGGCCAACCACGGGCTCGTGGTCCTCGGTCGTGACTTGGATCAGGTCCTCGCGTTGACCGCTGAGGCCGAGACTTTGGCTAAACTCTATCTCGACGCATCCGCCGCCGGCGACCCGCACATCCTCGACGACGCTGAGATGGAACGGGTGATCAAGAAATTTCGAGACTACGGCTACGGTCCAGTGCCGGATCAAAACAACTCGGCGTAGTCTTGCCGCCTGCCTCAGATCACTCATAGTGAGTGGTATGCCCCTTTCCTTTCCCCGCTTTCTGAGCCTCGGTTTCGCCTGCGCTTCCGTCGCCTTTGCCCATCAGGTAGATCAGTCTCATTTGATCGCCGAAATGACGGAGCGCGCCGACGTTCTCCTCGAAAGTCTAAGTGAGGAAAAACAGGAAACTGCGCTCCACCCCTTCCGCGGAGAAGAACGCGAGAACTTCCACTACGTGCCCCTCGATCGTAAAGGAGCGCTCTACAAAGATATGACCGCCGCGCAGCGAGCCAATACCTTGCAACTCCTCCATACGGCGCTGAGTGATTCCGGTTCGATGAAGGCAATGCAGATCATGCAGCTGGAAGCGGTTTTAGCTGAAATTGAAAATGACCCCGAGCGCCGTGATCCCGAGAAGTATTGGATGGCGATCTTCGGCACCCCAGGTGAATTACCGTGGGGCTGGCGCTTCGAAGGTCATCACCTTTCGATCAATCTCACCATCACCGAGCATGGCATTTCCGGCACTCCACTTTTTATGGGAGCTAATCCTGGCAAGGTCTTGGAAGGCCCCAAAAAAGGGAAACGTGTCTTGGCCGACTCGGAAGATCGAGGCCGAAAGTTCGTACTCTCACTGACATCCGACCAACAAAAGCGCGCAATCATCGCCAGCAAGGCGATCCGCGAAATCCAAACCGGACAGCACTCTCTCGTAGAGCCCTTGCCCGATGAAGGCATCCCTTACCCGGCGCTCAACGAGAGCCAACAACGCGCATTGGTTTTCCTCGTCCGCCACTACCTGAATCGCCACGAAGATGAGATCTCTGAAGCCGCTCGCGGACGCATCGAAGCTCACGGCTGGGAAAATCTAGTCTTCGCTTGGGCAGGCTCCACCGCAGTGAACGAGGGCCACTACTACCGCATTCAGGGACCCACCTTCGCGATCGAATACGCTAACACTCAAAACGACGCGAACCACCACCACACGACTTACCGCGATTTCGAAAACGACTTCGGTCGCGACACGCTGCGCGACCATTACCGGCATTCGCACTAATGCTAGGACGGAGCCGGTAGGGCGTGCTCGCCGAGCGCGCCGATACGTTCGCGGTGTCCGACCCTACCTCGATCCACTACCCTGTAATCGGGGTCGTTGCCCCCAGTATCCCTTTTATGGAATCTGCAACTGCTGTCCCGGGCGAAGCGCGTTGGCTTCGCTGAGGACTTCGCGGTTGGCTCGGTAAATATCCTGCCAGCCTGTCGGAGTACCATAATACAGCATACTGATCCGGGTCAGCGAATCCCCCTCGGTCACCACATGAGTCCGACCTGCATTGGTCGTCGTCCCTGCGGTGGATGGAGAACGTGAGGATGTCGCGGGAGGACGGGACCGCTGTGTCGTATCGGGCAGTCTCGAAGTGCCTGGATTAAGCACCCGAGTAGCAGCCGCAATTTGGTCCAAGGTGCTTTGAGCCTGACGTAGTCGAGAATTCAATGCGGTGTTTTCGCGTTCCAGATTATCCAAACGAGATTCGTGCGTGCGTCGTTCACCGGTGATTGAGCTCTGTAACTGAGAATTCGCGACCCGTTGACGCCGTAGTTCTTCCTCCGCCGATTGCATGCGCGAGGTGACCGCAGTCATCTCCGAAGTTTGCTCACCTGCTGAGGTCAATTGATCCTCCAAATTGGTAATGCGAGACCGAGCCGAGGTGACTTCGGCCAAAAGTGAGTTGAGTTGGTTTTGATCGGTGCTCGACCGGTTCGCCATGTCATCCGCCGTGTTGCGGAGTTGTTCAATTTCAGCACGAAGCCGTGTGCGTTCTTCGGTCAAAGTTTCCCGCGCGGAAATCTGTTGCTCCGTGACCGTGGCTTGAGCTTCCGCTACCTGTCGAGCCAAGGCGACATTCTCGCGCGAAACCGAATCATAGTCGCCTTAACCATATCGCGCTCCACTCCTTGGCCGTTCACATACGCATTTCCTAATAGATTATGAGCTTCCGCATCCCCTCCGGCGGCCCGTGCTTCCAGCGCACTAATGTTGATCTGGCCGAAGGCTGGAACGGGACAAATGAGCGAGGCAGCCAATAGCAGAACGACCCAACACACGTTGGATCGTAAGCCTGGAGATGAAGTCTGGTGAAGTTCGGCCGCTTAAAGCGCAGCCTTTGTTGTGAGGAAATCTCCTCAGGCGCAAGGCACGGTTGGCGCTAATCCACGACTCGGCAGGGCAAAAGAGCCGCATCTTGCATACCATGGATGATTTTCTTGTCCGGCGGACAAAAGGTCGCGAGCGCACCAGCTAGTTTAGTGCGACCTTCCGTCACAAAATAGTAGGGGCAAAGCCGCAACCTTCCCTGCCGTTCAACGGATGGAGCAGATGATTCGCTCGATCCATCAGGCGGCGCCGGATAAAGCGGATGGGCGATGCGGCGGGGCTTGTGATACTGTTGAATCACGTGGGGATTGCGCGGAGCATCGTCGATGGCGATCTGAACCCCAGCTCGCCACTCCTCGCGCGAACAATCCGATCCGTAAACCACGCCGCGAGCCCCCCATGCGGACTCGTGAAATCCGGATATTTTGATGATCAGATCGCGCTCTTTCTGCGAGGCTTCGTCAAGCTGGGTCCAATCGGCCAACTGGCTCCCTCCGGCAACCGGACCATCCAGGACGGCCCCGGGTGGAAGCGTGACCGGGTCAATCACCCAGGTCTTGGGAAACAGGCGACGGAGTTTTTTGAACGATTTCGCCGGGAGCGCTTCCTTCCAATAATCTGCGAGCAGGTGGTGGTGAAATAACGCCGCCCCCATTTTTTCTTCCTGAAACGGACGAAGCGGTGGAGTCACCGCAACTTCCCCAGCGCTCCATGCCTCAATAATGTATTCGGCGGTCGGGATATTAGGCAGATCGTAGAGCTCGAAAAAACGGTAAATGACGTCGATTTTCTCGGGATTGCCCTCGATATCGAAACACAATGTCGGACCAAGCGGAAACAGCTCATCGACGTGCAAACAATACACCCGATGACCGCGCTGCTGAAGTTGTTCGGCGATCCACGCCATCTCCGGACGATAAGTGGCAGATTCGTCACTGACCACAATTGCGATGACAGGATTGTCCGACTCGCCAACCGAAAGTCCTTTCAGCGAGCGGTAGAATTCGAGGAGCATTTCGTCGCCCGCACCGAGGACATTGCCTTGCTCCTTATAGAGACGATTGAGAAACGCGGTCAGGCCGATGCCACCGGGCACCGAATCGAGCTCCGTCATCGCGAAACCGTCATCGGTGAGCAGAAGATCAGGGCGCAAAACCGCCGGAAATCGGCCGCGATTACGGTCATCACGGGAGTGAGAGACGAGGTGGGTCGGTTTTCCCCGGTCGAGGTATTCCGCGACCCAGGGAGCGCGTAGTTCACGATTACGTAGGAGATTTTTATCGGCCGCCGAACGCAGGTAGAGATTTTCCAACGCTTGGTGGAAATGCAGACAAGCGTCGCCTATCTGCTCCAACTCGCCGACTTGGGCTCGGGTCAAGGGCCAAGCCTGCGGCGAAAGTTGCCAGGTCTTGGCCTCAAACAACGAGGTGTCCTCAAAGGCGGACGAAAGTTGTTCACGGGAAAGTTCGAGCATCGGTAAAAGAAGAACGAAACGCTTACATACAGATTCGAGAATTAGCGAATCACACCGCTGATTTCCAAACCACCACGTCGGCTAATCGTCGTCGACTTGGATGTCCTTGTTGCGTTGACGAGGAGAACCGGCACGCAACCAACCATTTACGAACGAATCCAAATCACCATCGAGCACGCCTTGGGTATCAGTCGTTGAAACACCGGTGCGCAGGTCTTTGACCATCTGGTAGGGTTGCAGAACGTAAGAGCGAATCTGGGCGCCCCACCCGATCTCGCCCTTTTCACCGTAGAATTTCTCCATTTCGCTACGTTTCTCGTCCTGGCGACGCTCAAAGAGACGCGATTTGAGGACGCTCAATGCACTCGCTTTATTTTTGATCTGAGAGCGTTCGTTTTGGCAGGTGACGACAAGTCCCGTCGGGGTATGGGTAAGTCGAACGGCCGAGTCAGTGGTGTTAACCCCTTGCCCACCCTTACCGGAAGAGCGGTAGACATCGGTGCGGATTTCGTCCTCCGGGATATCCAACTTCACATCGGCATCGATCTCCGCGACGACATCGACCGCACAAAACGAGGTGTGGCGGCGCTGGTTAGAATCGAACGGGCTGATGCGCACAAGACGATGAACGCCGCGTTCTGCATTCGCGTATCCGTAGGCGTTTTCACCCTTGATGAGGAGCGTGGCCTTGGAAATGCCTACTTGATCGCCGGATTGCACGTCCTGCACCTCAATTTTGAAGCCCCGGCGTTCGGCCCAGCGAGTATACATGCGGAACAGCATGTCGGCCCAGTCATTGGACTCGGTGCCACCTGCGCCGGCTTGGATCGAAAAGATGGCATTGTTGCGGTCGAACCGCCCCTTCAGAAACGAAGCAATCTCGATTTCATCAATCGTCGAGAGCATCTCGGTGATGGTTGAAGTGAGTTCGGCACTGTATTCGGCCTGTTCTTCAGGTGAACCGAATTCAATGAGCTCGAGCATCACATCAATGTCTTCGATCTTCTTGCGGAAATTGACCACCGGGTTTACGGACTTCTTCAGTCCATTGACCTGCGCAATGTGACGCTGCGCCTTGTCACTATTATCCCAAAAGCCGGGCGCGCCCATTTGGGCGTCGAGGGCTTTTATCTCACGGAGTTTTTGTTCCCCGTCAAAGAAACCTCCATAACTGTCCGGCTCGTTTCTTGATGAGCTCGATGTGGTCTTGGACTTCAGGTTCGATCATAGTTAAGGGCTCATCCGTTCAAAGACCGGCGATGGGCGCAAGGGGGAAACTGTCTTGGAGCGCAAGAAATCAGCAGGTTGGTCGATTGACGACCACGCCTCTGTCCCTCAGGAAGAGAGACGTGTTTCCTCGCGACGATGCCGGAAACCTAAATCCCTTTCAGTTTGGAATCCTAGTTCTCTCGGCGGCACTGCTACTGGGATTGGGAGCGGAATTAATTTTCAATGTTCCCGCTGAGGTCAGCCGTCTGATACTGTTTATCGATACGACGATCTGTGGTTTACTCTTCGTTGATTGGTTAATTCGCTACAAAGAAGCGAAATCAAAGCTAGAATTCATGCGCTGGGGGTGGCTCGATCTCCTGGCGTGTATTCCGACGGCCGAGGCATTCCGTATTTTACGCATTTTCCGTATCGTGCGACTGCTCGTAGCCGTTCGCACCGTGGGACGTCTAATTCATATTCTGGCGGGTAATAAAACCAGCACCGGATTGAGTGGAATCGGTGTGATCGCGATTCTCATGACGTCGATTGGATCCACCGGCATTTTGCTCGCAGAATACAACGCTCCCGGAGCAAATATCGTTTCCGCCGGCGACGCGTTGTGGTGGGCTTTGGTGACGATGACGACAGTGGGTTACGGTGACTACTATCCTGTCTCCGAGATGGGTCGAGTGATCGCGAGCTTACTGATGATCACCGGCATTGGTCTGTTCGGCACGCTCAGTGGAGTGGCTGCGGGATTCTTTTTGTCTGACGATTCCGACAAACCCGCATCACTCGTTGCTCAGCAAAAGATACTCGATCGCCTGGAAGCGTTGCAGCAGGAAATTCAGGAGATCCACAAACAACAGCAGCAGGTATCTCCGAAGGTTGAGGGGAAATCGCCCATCAAAGCCGACGAATAAAGCCGCGAAATCTGGAGCTAGGTTCGCAGTGTGCCTGCAGCGCTTTCCGCTAAGAACGACTCATAGGTCCGCTTGAGTCCTGCATCGAGAGCAGTTGAGGCCCTCCAACCGAGCTTCTCAAGTCGGGAGACATCCATCAGTTTGCGCGGCGTGCCATCAGGTTTGGCGGTATCCCAGGTGATTTCACCTGTATAACCCACAATTACCGCGACTTTTTTAGTGAGCTCTCGGATGGAGATCTCTTGGCCGGTGCCAATGTTGATCAGGTCGGGTGGATTCTCGAGTTTAAGGAGAAACGCACAAGCATCGGCCAAATCGTCGACGTGCAGGAACTCTCGCATCGGCGAACCCGTGCCCCAAGCCATGACCTGAGCATCGCCGGCAAGTTTGGCTTCATGGAAACGACGAATCAGCGCAGGCAAAACATGGGAGTTGGCGCCGTGGTATTTGTCCCCGGAACCATACAAGTTGGTCGGCATACCTGAGTGGAAACAGTCCCCGTATTGGCGACGGTAATACTCCGCCAGTTTCAGACCGGCTATCTTAGCGATGGCGTAGGCCTCGTTGGTCGGCTCGAGTGGGCCGGTCAGGAGGCTTTCTTCATGCAGGGGCTGCGGAGCGAGCTTCGGGTAGATGCAGGAACTCCCTAAGAACAGCAGACGTCCCACCCCGGCTTGGTGTGCCGCATGGATGGCATTGGTAGCCATCATGAGATTCTCATAACCAAACTCGGCCGGGTAGGTGTTGTTGGCGTGGATGCCGCCAACTTTCGCAGCGGCAATGATCGCGACGTCAGGTTTCTCGCGCGCAAAAAATGAATTCACCGCTGACTGGTCGACCAGGTCGAGCTCCGAGCGGGTGCGTAAGAGTAGCTCGACATCCGGCTCGTTTTCGAAGCGACGCACCAGCGCACCGCCTACCATCCCTCGATGACCTGCTATATAAAGTTTCATGACAGAAAAACCCCGATCAAAACTACGCGAACGGGGTACTCGAGACGTCCGGCAGGTTCGCGATTTGAGCTTCGCGCTTGGCGAGCTCAAGATCGGACTCGGTCATAATCTTCACGAGTTCCTTGAACCGGACCTTGGGCTCCCAATTGAGTTGCCGTTTCGCTTTAGCGGGGTCGCCAATCAATAGGTCAACTTCTGCGGGACGCTCATAGCGCTTGTCGTAGTCGACATACTTCTCCCAATCAAGATCGAGTAAGGCGAAGGTCTCTTGGATGAATTCCTTGACGGAGTGAGCCTCGTTGGTCGCGACAACATAATCGTCCGGTTGATCCTGCTGCAGCATGACCCACATCATCTCGACGTATTCCTTCGCATAACCCCAGTCGCGCTTGGCGTCGAGATTACCCATGTAGAGCTTCTTTTGGAGACCCATTTTAATTCGGGTAGCTGCCCGCGTGATTTTGCGGGTGACAAATGTCTCTCCGCGCCGAGGTGATTCGTGATTAAACAAAATCCCGCTCGAAGCGTGAAGGTTGTAAGACTCCCGATAATTCACCGTCAGCCAATGCGCATACATCTTGGCGCATCCATAAGGCGAACGGGGCCAGAATGGAGTGGTTTCTACCTGAGGAACTTCCTGAACCTTACCAAACATCTCAGAAGACGAGGCTTGGTAATAGCGGCATTTCTCGACTAATCCTGCCTCCCGAATCGCCTCCAGGATACGGACGGCGCCTACCCCCACCACGTCGCCGGTATATTCCGGGATGTCGAACGAAACTCGAACATGTGACTGTGCGCCCAGGTTATAAACTTCGTCGGGCTGCAGCTCATAGAGTAACTTCACCATCTGCACCCCGTCAGCCAAGTCGCCGTAGTGTAAAAACAGCTTAACCCCGTTGATGTGTGGGTCGCCGTATAAGTGGTCAATACGACTGGTATTGAAGGTCGATGCACGACGGATAATACCGTGGACCTCATAACCCTTTTCGAGAAGGAATTCAGCTAGGTAGGAACCGTCTTGGCCGGTGATGCCGGTGATTAGTGCTTTTTTCATAAATGTCGTCAGAGATATCGTCCGATGCTCCCTCCCCGCAAGCATACAAAACGACGTGTCTTGATTGCATCGGCCCAATCGCCGCACTCTCTTGCAGTATGCGCATCGTTCTAATCGTCGCCCAATCACTAGACGGGTTCATCACATGCCACGAGGTTCCCGGCGTGGCTTGGGCATCGGCGGCGGACCAAAAATGGTTTCGAGCAACGCTGAGCGAATTCGATGCACAGGTTATGGCACGAGCCACTTTCGAAACGGTGCGAGATCAGATTCTACCGGCCAAACCAACCGACCCGACCCGCATCATCATGACGCGCACCCCGGATCGTTACACCGAGGACTCTGCCTCGGGGCAATTGGAGTTCACTGCTGATCTCCCCGGTGCTATCCATCACAAACTCGTTGATGCTGGTCACAAAAACTGCGCCCTGCTCGGAGGCAGCGTAGCGCACGATGCGTTCCTCACTGCCGGGCTGGTCAACGAGATTTGGGTCACCATCGAACCGCGTATTTTTGGTCAAGGCACACCCGTTGTGAGGATGAAACAGGACCAGCGACTCGAGTTGATGGACCATCAACGTCTCCCCGAAAGCGATTCGATCGTCGCTCGCTACCGCGTTTTACCGTGAAAATTCCACGTTGGTCACGCCACTTCATCCTGATTACGTTTCGATTCATCACCGTCGGAACGCTGTCTGGCATCATCGCGTTCCCCTTGATTGGACTCTTCATCAAAACCGAAAACAGTTCGCTTCAACTCGCTTGGATTGGTGCCCAAACGTTGGGACTGTGTTCGTGCCTTATCGGTCCGATACTCGCCTTGATCCTAACCGCTCGCAAAATAACGTCTGAGGCTGAAAACGACGCGACCGAAATCTCTAAATCTGAAAATCAGGCTGACCGCTGATTTCGTGCAATCCGCACTCGCGTTTTTGACCGCCAAAGCGCGTTTCAGATTCTGACATGCCTGGCCCCAGTGGAGCTGAACTGTGCCAATCTCCGACGGATACATAACCCTGCTCCCAAAGCGGATGGTAAGGCAAATTGTTGTGAATCAGATATTGGTGCACCTGTTGATTATCCCAATCGATGATCGGATGAATTTTGGTCACCTTATTTTGGGCCTGCAGCACCGGGCGATTTTCCCGGGAACTGCCTTGCGAGCGTCGTAAACCCGCCAGCCATGCCTCGGCTCCGAGTTCACGCACGGCACGGTCCATCGGCTCTACTTTGTTGAGCAAATTGTAGCGATCCAGTTCCTCGACGCCTTGTTCCCAACGTTTACCAAACAGTGCTTCTTGGCGGGCCGCTGAAACACGAGGTTGGTAGACCTTGAGGTTCAACTTCAGCCGTTTGGTCAATTGATCGGCAAATTGGTAGGTCTCCGGAAAAAGATACCCCGTATCGATGAAAACTACCGGGATATTCGGAGCCAGTTTTGTGACCAAGTGCAGCATAACCG
The DNA here is from genome assembly GCA_913058185.1 of uncultured Verrucomicrobiota bacterium. Lineage (GTDB taxonomy): Bacteria > Verrucomicrobiota > Verrucomicrobiia > Opitutales > Opitutaceae > Actomonas. The sequence continues at coordinate 2,317 of CAJXQX010000093.1, read as the reverse complement.
CCGACTGAATGCCAAAACTGGTGGTAAGCATGAGCCGATCACCAAATCGATCCACAGCCCATTGCACCCGTTCAACCGCATCCACAGCCTCGAGATCGGGCTGGAGAGGGAGAACTTGAGCGGACGAAACGGAAGACATCGCTCCAAATGTGCGCACATTTGGAAACGAGTAAAGTAAGTATTATTAGTTTATTACCCTATAAACCTTAGTTTATTAAACTATAATGCTTTAAGCAACCTTTGGATCTCTTCTGCCTTGGCCTCTTGGTCGGCCAATTGCTTATTAGCGCCGTCGATCACCGCAGGAGGAGCCTTGGAGACGAAGGCCTCGTTGGAAAGTCGGCCTTTGGTTCCGGCGATGTGTTTTTGGACCTGAGCGAGTTCCTTAGAGAGACGCGTTCGCTCGGCTTCGGGGTCAACTTTGATCCCCGTATCCAAATACAACGTGCCAAACGGCGACACGACGGCTGGCAGGGAAGGTTCGTCACTTGTGCGCGTGATCGACTCGGCTCCGATCAGGCGCACCAACTTCGCGACATGCGGCTCGAGTTGCGCCCATTCGGGGTCGTTTGCCTGCACTTGGAACGTCACATCACGTTTCTGCGCGACCGTTTGGTCCGCCTTGAGCTGACGCGCTTGGGACGTGAATTGCTTGAGCCGATCTACGGTCGTCGAAGCAGTCGCGTCAATCGCTTGACCACGCTGCGCGATTGCCACCGTCAATTCGTCAGCCATCTCAAGACGGTTGTCTTGGACAAACTCCCCTTCCCCTCCATAGCCCATGACCTGCCACAACTCCTCCGAGATGAACGGTGCGAAGGGTTCGAACAGGAGGAGGAATTGCCGAATCACTAAATCCTGCACGGCCAGCGCGTGGCTCTTAGCTGCCGGATCCTGGACGCGCGTCTTCGCTACTTCGACATACCAGTCGCAGAAATCATTCCAGAAAAACGAATACAGTTTCTGGGTGGCCGTTGCGAATTCGAATTCGGCAAAGCTCTTTTCAAGCGTTCGCACAGCGTCAACCATCGCCGCCAGGATCGCGTGGTCGTCCTCGTCAAATTGCGCGGGATCGAGTCGCGCCAAGATGGCGTCGAGCGAACTATTGTCGCTCATGTCGCCGCTCATCGTGCGGAACCGACACGCGTTCCAAACCTTATTGCAAAAGTTCTTACCACTTTCGATCCGACTTTCGTCGAATTTCACATCCTGCCCGAGCGGGGCCATCTGAAGCAAACCGAAGCGCACGCCGTCAGCTCCATAGTCTTTGATCAAGTCCAACGGATCAGGCGAGTTGCCCAGAGTCTTGGACATCTTACGTCCCTTTTTATCGCGAACGATACCGTTGAAATAAACGTGCTTGAACGGAATCCGCTCCTCAACCGGTGCTCCCGGCCGCGCGAATTCCAATCCCGCCATGATCATGCGGGCGACCCAGAAGAAAATAATGTCCGCGCCGGTCGCCAACGTCGTCGTCGGATAGAACGCATCAAAATTCGACTTCGCTTGCTCGCCTTCATCCGGCCAGCCGAGGGTGCCCATGGGCCACAACCAAGATGAAGCCCAGGTGTCCAAAACATCCTCTTCTTGTGTCCAATTTTCCGGATCGGATGGACCCTCGAGGGAAACATGAATCTTGGTCGGATCGCGGAGGTCTGTCTCCGTGAGGTTTTCGCGGTCCACGCCTTCGGCATACCAAACCGGGATACGATGCCCCCACCAAAGCTGACGGCTGATGCACCAGTCCTGAATATTTTCGAGCCAATTGAGGTAGACCTTGGACCAACGAGCGGGATGCATCTGCACCAATCCGTCTTTGACGACTTGCTTGGCCTCTTCGACCCGGGGATAGCGCAACCACCACTGCTGCATCGGACGCGGTTCGATCGGCACGCCGGCGCGCTGCGAATAACCCACGTTGTTTTCATAGGTTTTCGCTTCGACGAGATTACCGCGCTCTTCGAGAATCTGAGCTGCCTTCTTGCGCCCCGCAAAACGTTCCATGCCCGCGAGCTCAGGTCCGGCAAATTCATTCAACGTGCCATCGGGGTCGATCGATTCGATGACCTCCAATCCGTTGCGTTGGCCGATCTCGAAATCGACCTTGTCGTGCGCCGGGGTTACTTTGAGGGCACCACCGCCGAAGTCCATTTCGACGGCTTCATCGGTGATGATGGGGATGGCCACCTTTTCGCCCAGCGGACGCCAGACCTTTTTGCCCACCAGATCCTTAAATCGCTCGTCCTTGGGGTGAACCGCGACTGCCACATCAGCCCCGATTGTCTCGGGGCGCGTTGTTTCCAGCACGACATGAGTG
>CAJXQX010000092.1 GCA_913058185.1 uncultured Verrucomicrobiota bacterium | reverse complement strand
AAGAAAATCACGACGATCAATAGGCTTAAGCACGGTGAGCTAGACTCGTGAAGCGGACGGATCGGAACAACATGAAAAGATGTTGGGGTCTAATCTCCTCGCTTCCTTGCTCCGCGGCCGACGCCTGTTTCCCGCATGGCAGGATACCGCGACATCTATGCGGTCAATAGGCGTGACCCCTCCTGCTTCCGTCTGCTAAGAATCGATTTCCCTTCTGACTGCCCCCTCGACCATGAAACGCATCCTCCTCCTCGCTACCGCGATATCTCTCAGCTTTCTCTGCACCTCATCGGCTGCCACCGCTGAAAGCCGCTCCGCCCAACCGAATATTCTCCTCATCTGCGTCGACGACCTTCGTCCCGAGCTGAAGTCCTTTGGCGTCGACTACATTCACTCGCCGAACATCGACCGTCTCGCCGCTTCCGGTAGAGCCTTTCACAATCACTACGTCAACGCCCCCACCTGTGGCGCCTCTCGCTACACGATGCTCACCGGGCTATACGGTTCCTACGGCAACCAAGCCCTCTTTAAGCGGGCCGAAAAGCTGGCATCCTCCGATGCCGCCATTCCCCCCAGCATGCCGGAGTGGTTTCGTAACAATGGCTACAAGACCGTATCCGTCGGCAAAGTCTCTCATCATCCCGGCGGCTGGGGTGGCGAAGATTGGTATGACAATAACGTTCTCGAAATGCCCGGCGCTTGGGATCGCCAACTCATGCCCACCGGCCAGTGGAAACACCCTCGTGGCGCGATGCACGCCTTGGCTCACGGCGAAATCAAACCCATCGGCTCCTTTTCGGGAAACAAAATTGATGCCTTCCAAAGCGAAGGCGAAAAAGACACCGATCAACACGACGGCCTGATTGTCGACGCCGGCCTTGAACAGCTCGAAAATCTCGCGGGGGCCCACACCCCCTTCTTTCTCGCCATCGGCATGATCAAACCCCACCTCCCGTTCGGTTCACCCGAGCGCTACATGGATCCCTACAAAAGCGTCGAATTGCCCCCGATCCCTCATCCGGAAAAACCCGAAGGACAAACCACCTGGCACGGCTCTGGCGAATTCATGGGCCAATATCACCACTACGGGCAAGACCCTCGCGAAGACGACGCCTACGCGGACGAGGTCCGTCGTCACTACGCGGCCTGCGTAAGCTACGTCGATCATCACGTTGGCGAAATTCTCGCCAAACTTGCGGAAACCGGTGCGGACAAAAACACCATCGTCGTGCTCTGGGGTGATCACGGCTGGCACCTCGGCGAACAATCCATTTGGGGCAAACACTCCCTCTTCGAAGAATCCCTCCGCTCGCCGCTCATCATCTCCGCGCCCGGCATGAAAAACCCGGGACAGAAATCCACCGCGGTCATCGAAACGGTCGACCTCTTTCCCACCCTCTGCGATCTCACCGGCTTGGACCAACCGGACTTCGCCCACGGCACTTCGCTGATCCCTCAGATAGAAAAGCCCAATGCCCCAGGCCACACCGCTTACGCCTACAACGGCAATGCCCAAACGCTCCGCACCGACCGCTACCGCTTCACCCTGCACCGAGATGGTGGCACCGAACTTTACGACCACACGTCTTCAGAGAAAGAGGCTCAGAACATTGCCACTCAATTCCCCCGCAAAGTCGCGGAACTGAAGCAACTGCTCCTTCAGACCGCGGCCCGTTAGACGTTCAGCACCCACGAACTGGCCCCGTAAGATCGCTCTAAGCAGCATCGAACGAGTCTCAAATGGGAAGAAACACGAAGAACACCACAAGAGCTCTCCATTGGGGATTTGGGGGATTTGTCTTAGTCATGCTTAGCTTGGGCTATTACATGACTAACACGCCGTATTCAGACGGGCTCTACACTTGGCATAAATCACTGGGAGTGATTCTCAGCGCGACTATCGGCATCCGTATCTACTGGAGCATCCGGCATCCCTGGCAGTCCTCCACTTCGTTGGGTAAAATTGAATCCTGGGCTCGAAAGGTAACCCATCGGCTGTTGGTGTTTTTGCTATTCGCCATGCCCGCATCGGGCCTGACCAGCAGTGCATTTAGCGGATGGAGTGTTCATGTTTTCAACTTCACCATCGTCCCGAAGAACCTGAACGCAGAAGGGGAAGTTGAAGCATTTAGTGTCACCATATACGAAGCAGCTAAACTTACGCACGAAGTGTTAGGGTATCTCTTTTCTACCCTGATTTTGCTACATGTTGCAGCGGTTCTAAAACACCATTTTCTCAACAAAGATCAGACCCTGTTGGAAATGTTGAAGTTCAAGAAGTAATGGGCAAGCGCGCCCGCAGAACCGAGTAGAGGATTGCGGGAAGAACCCCAACTCGGACGAGACCATGGTCAACCGTGAGGAGAAGTATTTTTCGAAGCTGGATTCACGACGCACGTTTGAGCCTATGACGGTTATGACGTTCGCCTCGAAATCCATGTTTTGACCCCAAGAAAGGTGTGATAGAAACTCTCCAAATAGTTATTAAAAACCGAATGACCCTCAATTCCACGTTGCTATCGTCCCTTTGCTTGAGTCTATGCGTCGCGACTCTTCGAGCGGACACCCCTCCCCTATTTGACCTGCAGGCGATCCGCGATGCGGACACACTCGAAATCGACGTGATCACCGACTGGCATGTGGTCGAAGGACCCGCCGCGACCCGACAGAAACTGGTCACCATCAATGTGGGTGAACTCTGGCCCGGGCAGCATTATCGGATTCCCGTGCGCATGGTCGTTCCGCTCAATCGCAAAGCTAAGGGGTTTCATCTCACAGGTGGCAACCAACCGGACCGACTGGAACGCGATGCAGAGCTGAATCCGCTGGACCAAGAATTGATCAGGAACGGAGTGGGCCTCGTCTTCACCATTATTCAAGAGCCCAAATCCTACGGTGAGGAAAAGTTGGGCCGCGCCACGGAGGAGCGATTTGCTCGAAGCCTGAATCCTCGTCACAAAATTCAGTATTGGGCTTGGCCGGCGACGCTGATGCGCGCCGTCACCACCGCCTACGCCGAGACCACGCATTTTGAAACAGGCAAGGTAGCGATGTCCGGGAGTTCTAAAAATGGCGCCTCTCCTTCATTGGCGATTATTCACGATGATCGGATGACGGCAGTGCACGCCAGTGTCTCGCCCATCTGGGATTCACCCCTTCGTCTCTTCGAACGCCAGGCTTGGGAGGAATTAGAATCCCAACCGGGAAAAAGGAGCATATTTTCCGGAGGACATTTCGGGCCCGATTTCAGTCGGGCGGCATTAGCCGCAGGCCACCCTTGGGAAGATCTTCAACAGTTTGTCCGGGCCATATCCGATGAGGTATTTATTTCAAGGAATCTGCCTAAACTTCGTCGTCGCAATGTGGATCTGCTGTTTCATCCGGGCAGTCATGATATGGTCGCCTATGACCTCTCTTGGGGAGGCGCCCGTCATCCCGATATTCCGATCTATTTGGGCGCCAATACCGGACATGGAAAAAGGAAAGGACATCCGAAGACCGAACGAGATGAACGAAACAAACACGCCTTTCTCCTTCGGCATTTCTTTCCCGAGAAAACATCCCCCTTACTCACCGCCCCGCTGGTCGACCACCGGATAGAAAACGGCGTATTGAAAATCGCGGTCCGCTTCGCGCCGTATTCTGGCGAAGAAAGCGGCAGGATCTGGTGGATCTACGACCGCGCGCCCGATGGCAGTCCCAACTATTTGAGTGAGCATATTCCCGACGAGAATACCGCCGAAATGAGATACGACCCGAAACACGGAATATGGACGACCGAGATCACGCTAGAGGCCGGTTCATCGCACATCGATTTTTTCACCAATCACCGCAAAACGATCCGCTACGATAACAGAGTCTACCCGACCTACCTATCCTGCCCGTATACCCGGGTAAAATGGTAGACAGAGTGCCTGGCTGAGACTGTCACGATCCGCTGCGCCCCTCCCATCATCTCCGCCCCCCGGCAGAAAAATCCGGGCCACACCGCCTACGCCAATCTCGTTCATTTCTTCCTGACAAATTGCGGCTCGAGGTTTTGGTGGGCGTGGGTCGGCAGTGGAAGGAAGTCGCCTTCGCGCACCATCCAACGATCCAACTTCGCTCGCAGCTCGGTTTCGATCTGGTGGACCGATTCTTGGCCGGCGAGGTTGTTCAATTCAAAGGGATCCACTTCGAGGTCGTAGAGCTCGAAGATTGGGCGTGGATTCTGGAAATAGATTTGCTCATGAATCGCTGACAGAGACCCGTCTTGGCGGGCGACCTTGATGGCGTCCCAAGCAATGTTCTTTTTCGCCATATCCACGGGCGTGTAGCTCCGCTCGGGAATCGCGTTGTAGATATAGTTATAGCGCCTCGTGGTGACGGAACGCGAAAGATCAAATCCATCGGAACGAGTGATCGGGCCGAAGTGCCAACCTCGCTCTCCGAAGACCTGATCCCGGCCAGCAAAGGGCTGCCCCAAAAGTTCCGGCATGAAATCGAGGCCTGTCATACCCTTGGCGGAAGGAGAGCCCGCAGCGCTGAGAAAAGTCGGGGCAAGGTCCACTCCGCTAACCAACGCATGGCTCACCGTTCCCGGCTCAACCTTGCCTGGCCATCGCACCACCAGCGGCACGTGCAGTCCACGATTGTAGAGCGTTCCCTTCCCTCGCAGGAGTGCCTCGCCGTTGTCGCCCATGAAAAGAACTAAGGTGTTTTCGGCTAGGCCCCGTTCAGCGAGTGTCTGCATGATCATACCGAATCCGGTGTCGAGGTCGCGCACTTCGGCAAGATAACGAGCGTAGTCGAGTCGCACTTCTGGGAGATCCGGCCAATCGTCTGGTAGTTTGAGCGCAGCGGGATCGATGCCCGCGTGATCCTCGGCCCATTTGCGGTGGGGCTGGTTGAAGCCGAAGTAGAGGAAGAACGGCTTTCCATCTGGAACGCCGTCGAGGGCCGCGTTGAATATCTCGGGAACCTTGGCCAGCTCCTCCCCCTTCGTCTTGGCACCACGCACAAAGTGATCGAACCGGGATTCAAACAGCTCGCCCTGCATGCCCTGCTCTATAAGCGTTTCCGTGACATGGGGTGAATCCTTATTCCTGCCGTCTAGATGCTGATGCCTTCCATCCAGTCCCACCCAGTAGCCATGGTCACGCAGCAGATCAGTGAAGAGTGGAGTGTCCGCACGCGCGGGTTGGGCAAACCGTGTCGCCGACAACCCTACAGGAGAACGCCCCGCAAAAATGGAGATGCGAGAAGGCGCACACTGGGGAGCCGCGGTGTAGGCCCGTTGAAATCGCATGCCCTCCCGAGCAAAGGCATCGAGATTTGGGGTTAGTCCGAGATTTTGGTAATTTGGATCACCATAGGCGCCGAGATGAGGAACGCTGTGATCATCGGACAAAACTAGAAGGATGTTCGGCTGAGAGGCAAAGACCTCACGGGAAAAGGGAAACAGACCGAGAAAGATGACCGAAGTGCAGCGGGCAACACGGAGTAGACGATTGCCGGTGATAAAACTCATGAGGAGGCGGAAAAGGGTCGGAATTGAGCACAGGGGGTTCTCAGGGGATGAGCTTGGCTAACTTTCCCCCCTCCGTGAAGGTTGTTCTTTCATCCGCTAAATAGGCCCCTGAATCCGTCCCCTTTAGGTTTCCCCCTCATCTTTATTCATTCTCTTCATTCTTTATCTCTATCCCGTCCTATTCGTTCCCCGCTCCATCCGAACGGGAGTCTGCGCCGTCAGAGAAAGAGAACGATAAAGAGGAAAGAGAAAGAGGGCCTTTGACTACGAGGGGGGGGCAATTAATTTTGTTTTTCTCATTTTGCATCATCAGCCTGATCCTATGAAATCATCCTTGTTCCGCTTCCTTTCGCTGCTGGTGCTCCCTTGTGCAATTCATGGGCAATCTGAAGAGGTGATGATCCGGCTGGTGGATTCGCTGGATGAGCCGGAATTCTACTGCGTCGACATTCCGGGCTTCGGAAAGAATGTGCAGTTGGAGGCTCCATTGATGGCCCACACCCTGAAGCGCTTCGGTTCCGCCGATGAAATGTGGATCATGAATTACCCTTCTGAAGGTCAGATCTATTCAAGTTCGACTAAACGATGCATCGAAGTAGGAAGCGCGACATCGGGAGCGAAACTCCGGTTAAAAAAGCCGAGTGACTCTCCTCTGCAGCGTTTTGATCTCACTGATAAAGGAGCGCTCGTCTTGATGGCCCATCCGGAACTTGGGATGGCCGTCGCGGCGGGGAATGGCACCCAAGCCGGCGGTCGCAGCCATTTGAGACGAGATATGAATCTCAAAAAACTCAGCGAAACAGATCAGGCACTCGTCACGTGGAAACTGGTCACCAGTGCCGCCACCTGGCCGAAAAACTAACGGCGCTTTACCCCAGGGTGCCCGAAAGCAAAAACCACCCTAGCGCTTTTCGCTAAACACGGGTTGTCCCCAGGCGTAGTATTCTTCCCATCCACCGTTCTGATCTTTTCGGGTGTGGACCGCGCGAGCCCTCACGTAGGCGAGAGCAGGATCAATGGTATGCTCAGCTTCCTTGCCTCGAACGGTCTGTAGCACCCGGCCATGAGGTCCGAAAAGTTCGAGATCTCGTCCTTTGAGCAGTATTCGACCGGCAAGGTGCTCTGGCAGGATACGCAGGGCCACGTGCAGGAATATCCCATGGCGTCCCCCATGGCGGGGGCACTACGCATTCAGGGAGGTATCGGGGCGCTCACCCAATGCATTACGACTGAAATTTCAGCGGGAAACCTACTACTGGGGCATGTTCTGCAGGGATTGCAGATTCAAGGAGACAACGTCCGCGCAGAGGTGCAGGGACCTGAGGGTCAGCTGGAGATTTTGGCTAAGCGGGTCGCATTGGCGATTGCTCCGCGTGTCGCAGGCACCTTGGCCTATCGTCCTGCGCTACCTGACAGAACCCAACGGCTCTTGGAGTCAACCCCAACCTGGATGGCGGGGCATGCCAAATTCTTCGCGCTCTACGAAGAACCCTTCTGGCGGGATCTAGGCCTCTGCGGCACCGCGATGAGTCAGCACGGGCCGTTGGCTGAGAGTCATGATGCTTCGTCTCACACGGGGGACGGTGCTAGTTTGTTTGGATTTGTCGGTTTGGATGCGAAGACCAGAGCCCAACTCGGCGAACCTGAATTGATCCGGATGGCGACCGAGCAACTCGTGGGTATATTTGAAGAGAAGGCCCGTCTCTCCAACGAGATGTTCATCAAGGATTGGTCGACCGAGCCCTTCACGGCTCCCCATATGGCCTAAATCCTGATTTGAGCGAGGCGTGGGCCGGACGGTTGAAATTTATATCGAGCGAAACCCATGGCGGACTCATTTAAAGCGCGCTGGAAGCCGCGCAGCGCTACGCTAAAGAGACGATCGGCGCCGGGACACTTTTACGGACGGAAAACGGGGAGCCCCCCCGCCTCGAACATGGACTGGGATTGGCTGTAGAGGGACTCGGAGCCCTCTTCGGGCGGATTGGTCCATTGGGGCTATGTCTCCCAAGGGCACCTGCTATCTTGGACGTAACTAATTATCCTATCAGTTGGTTACATATTAAATTAACTCATACCTTGTTCGATAGAGGTGATTTTTTCCCACATTCGAACTGCTGACTTGTCCCGCCGAGAAGAATTCTTTGAACTAGGGTATCCGTCGCGTCCACTCCGCGACCCAAACCACCATAGCGAGAACATGATCAAGCCACCCCCTCCTTGCTCACACCTCACGCTTAAAACAACTTTCCCGCCTGCCGGCCATCGGCACCTGAAGCCCCAACGAGGGCCGACCAAGTTCCACATTTAATTCGAAAAAGTCTGATGTCATCGACCCTTCCCTTTCCTCCATCGTCCCAACCACCCAAGCAAGGTCTCTATGATCCTGCGCTAGAGCATGACTCATGCGGGGTAGGTTTTCTCGTGAACATGAAGGGGATTCCATCCCACGATATCGTCAAAGGTGCTCTCGAAATCTGCACCAAGCTCGATCACCGCGGAGGCTGTGGCTGCGACCTGAAGACGGGCGATGGTGCTGGGATGCTCATGCAGATGCCTCACCAATTCTTCGCCACCGTCGCGGAGGAATTAGGCATCCCGCTCCCCGCCCCCGGACATTATTCCGTAGGTATCGTTTTTCTCTCGCCCGACGAAAAAACTGCTGCGTCCGAACAGAAGGTCTTGAATGATGCGATCAGCGAGTCCGGTCAGACCTTGCTCGGTTGGCGTAATCTTCCCGTCGACAACCACGATCTCGGTCAAGCCTCGGCCGAAAGCGAACCGATGATGAAGCAGGTCTTCATCGGCCGTTCGGCTGACCTCGAAGACGAAGCCGCCTTTGAACGCGCCCTCTACCTGATTCGCCGGTTAGCGACCACCCGGCTCCGCTATCTTCAGGGCGAGACAACTCATTATTTCTATATCCTGACCCTTTCGAGCCGGGTGATCGGCTATAAAGGCATGCTGACCACGAATCAGCTGCTGCACTATTTTCCGGATCTAATACACCCGGACATGACGACCTCGATGGCCTTGGTGCATTCTCGTTTCAGCACCAACACGTTCCCCAGTTGGCCGCGCGCCCAGCCTTTTCGTTACACCTGCCACAACGGTGAAATCAATACCATGCGCGGGAACGAAAACTGGATGCGCTCGCGGCAGACCCAGTTTACTAGCGAGCTGTTCGGCAAAGACCTCAAGAAACTCATTCCCGTGATTGCCGGGGGCGGTTCAGACTCCCAACACTTCGACAACTGTCTCGAGTTTCTCATGATGACGGGGCGTTCCCTGCCTCATACCATGATGATGATGATCCCCGAGCCGTGGGAAAAACATCAATCAATGTCACCAGCGAAACAGGCTTTTTACGAATATCACGCCTGTATGATGGAGCCCTGGGACGGACCAGCTTCGATCGCCTTCCTCGATGGCACCCAAATCGGCGCCGTGCTTGACCGCAACGGCCTGCGCCCCTCCCGCTACTACGTGACCAGTGATGACCTGGTGATCATGGCTTCCGAGGTCGGCGTCCTCCCCGAAATCGATCCCGCCAAGGTGATCAAGAAAGGGCGACTCGAACCTGGACGTATGTTTCTGGTGGATACCAAAGAAGGTCGCATCGTAGGCGACGATGAATTGAAGGAAAAGATTGCGGCCGAAAAGCCTTACGGCGACTGGCTGCAGCAAAACCTAATCAACGAAGACGACCTCCCGGAGCCCACCGAACCGGTGAAGATACTCAATATCGACCGGCTCAAACTGCGGCAAAAATCATTTGGCTACACGCTCGAGGACCTCCGACTTCTCATCAAGCCCAGCGTCCAAACCGGTAATCAGCCACTCGGTTCGATGGCGAACGACACCCCTCTCGCCGTTCTTTCGGATCGTCCGCAACCGCTCTACAACTACTTCAAGCAGCTCTTCGCTCAGGTGACGAACCCCGCGATCGATCCGATTCGGGAAGAGTTGATCACCGCCAGCGTGACCTTTCTAGGATCCGAGGCCGATATGGTTAATCCCGGCCCGGAGAATTGCCGCATGATCAAGCTGGAGAATCCGATCATCGACAATGAGAAGCTCGCCCGCATTCGCGACTTTCGGGCGCCAGGGTTCAAATCAGCCACCTTGCCTATTCTGTTCGATCCCACTTCGGACTATGAAGGGTTGAGCGCCAGTCATCACCAAGCGGTCGATGAACCTCGGACGGCACACCAAGGCAAAGGACTCCAAGACGCCCTCGAACTCCTTTTTTCTATGGCGGACGACGCCATCCGGGATGACGTCAATCTCATCATCCTCTCCGATCGGGGAGTTGCGTCTAATCGCGCGGGCATCCCCGCCCTCCTGGCGGTTTCCGGCTTACATCACTACCTGATCCGGGAAGGCGTTCGCGGGAAGGTTTCTATTATCCTCGAATCGGGTGAACCCCGAGAGGTGCAACACTTCGCCCTCCTCCTCGGTTACGGGTGTGATGCGATCAATCCCTTCCTTGCACTCGAATCCGTTGAACATCTGATCGTAGAAGGCGAAGTCGATATGGATCCGGCCACGGCCCGAGCCAACTTCATCAAAGCCAACATGAAGGGTGTGACGAAAACCATGGCCAAGATGGGCATATCAACCGTGGCCAGTTACCGCGGCGCTCAAATCTTCGAGGCCATCGGGCTGAATGAGTCAGTCATCGACCATTATTTCACCAATACCCCTTCGCGAGTGGACGGGATCGGCCTGGAAACCATTTCCCACGAGGTCTACAAGCGCCACCAAACCGCCTTTGGCGATCGGCAAGATGCACAGAACGAAGCGTTGGACTCCGGCGGAGTGTATCAATGGCGGGCCGGCGGCGAAAAGCATCTGTTCAGCCCGATGGCCATCCACAAACTGCAGAAGGCGACCTGGTCGAGCGACTACAGCCTCTTCAAGGAATACTCCCAGACCATCAACGATCAGACCCGCGACATGTTCACCCTGCGTGGGCTCATGGAGTTCAAGTTCGACCCGGGAAAATCAATCCCTCTCTCCGAGGTCGAATCCGCGTCTGCTATCGTGAAACGCTTCAAGACCGGCGCGATGTCCTATGGATCAATCAGTAAAGAGGCTCACGAATCCCTTGCGATCGCCATGAATCGGCTTGGAGGTAAATCCAACACCGGCGAAGGCGGCGAAGATGCCGATCGCTTCACCCGCGACGCCAACGGCGACCTCCGTCGTTCCGCCATCAAGCAGGTCGCTTCCGGTCGCTTTGGTGTCACCAGTCACTACCTGGTCAACGCGGACGAACTTCAGATCAAGATCGTGCAGGGAGCAAAACCGGGCGAAGGCGGCGAATTACCCGGCCACAAGGTGCTGCCTCAGATCGCCAAAACCCGCGGCACCACCCCCGGCGTAGGTTTGATCTCTCCGCCACCGCATCACGACATCTACTCCATCGAGGATCTCCAGCAACTCATCCACGATCTGAAGAACGCCAACGTAAATGCGCGGATCAACGTGAAGTTGGTATCGGAAGTGGGCGTAGGCACCATCGCCTCTGGCGTAGCCAAGGCCAAAGCGGACGTCATCCTGATCTCGGGTTATGATGGTGGCACAGGGGCTTCACCCCGCTCCAGTATTCAGCATGCAGGCGCCCCGTGGGAACTTGGCATCGCCGAGACCAACCAAACCCTCTTGCTCAATGACCTTCGCAGCCGGGTTGTCCTCGAAGTCGATGGCCAATTAAAAACCGGCCGCGATGTCGCGATCGCCTGTCTGTTGGGCGGTGAAGAATTCGGTTTCGCCTCCGCGCCGCTGGTCACCCTCGGTTGCCTCATGATGCGGGTTTGTCACAAAAACACCTGCCCCGTCGGAATCGCCACCCAGGACCCACGCTTACGCGAAAAGTTCAATGGTGCCCCCGATGCCGTCGTGAACTTCATGACCTACATCGCCGAAGAACTTCGCGAGATCATGGCGCAGCTCGGTTACCGCACCATCAACGAAATGATCGGCAAAGTAGAACATCTCGAGATGCGCGAAGCCATCGACCACTGGAAAGCTAAAGGCGTCGACTATTCCAAGATTCTCTACCGCCCCGACACCGGTCCAGAGGTCGGCACCTACTGTTCCCAGTCCCAAGATCACCGCTTGGAACTGGCGCTCGACAACACCCATTTACTCGAGGTCTGCCGACCCGCCCTCGAACGAGGCGAACAGGTCACCGGGGAATTTCCCATTATTAATACTGACCGCGTCGTGGGAACCATCGTCGGAGCGGAGATCTCTCGCCGGCATGGTGGGGAGGGACTGCCCCCGGATACCATCCAGCTAAAATTCACGGGCTCAGCCGGTCAAAGCCTCGGCGCTTTCTGCCCACGCGGCATGACCCTGACCGTCGAAGGCGACACCAACGACTACGTTGGCAAGGGCCTCTCGGGCGGAAGCATCGTGGTTTATCCCCCCAAGACGGCTCCTTTTGTCGCCTGCGAAAATATCATTACCGGTAACACCGGTTTCTATGGTGCCACCTCCGGAGAGGCCTTCCTAGCCGGTATGGCGGGCGAACGTTTCTGCGTGCGCAACAGTGGAGTCAAAGCCGTCATCGAAGGCGTTGGCGACCATGGCTGTGAATACATGACCGGAGGCGAAGTCATCTGCATCGGCTCCACCGGACGCAACTTTGGCGCCGGGATGTCTGGCGGCACCGCTTACGTCCTGGATGAAGTCGGCGACTTCGTCAGTAAGCGGCTCAACCCTGCCATGGTTCGAGTCTACCAACTCATCGAGTGTGACGACGAAGAGATTGCCGCCGTCCGCGCCCGTCTCGAACGCCATGCCGAATTAACCGGCAGTGTCCGCGCAACCACGATTCTTGGCGACTGGGACAACTGGCTTCCTCGTTTTGTCAAAGTGCTCCCCACCGATTACGAACGGGTCCTCAACGCCATCACTCGGGCCGAAAGCAAAGGTCTGAAAGGCGATGAAGCCATTCAAGCGGCCTTCGAAGAAAACGTGAAAGCCGGACACTGATCCCGCCGCCCCTCCTTAACCTCCATATTTTAACTCCCAACTCCTAACTATTATGGGCAAGCCAACCGGATTTCTCGAATATCAACGCCAACCAATCCCCAATCGTCCTCCTCTCGAGCGGGTCAAGGACTGGAAGGAAGTGCATGCGGATCGTAACGACGATGACGTATCCACTCAAGCAGCACGCTGCATGGACTGCGGCACGCCGTATTGCCACACCGGGATAAACATCGGCGGAGTAGCCAGCGGCTGCCCCATCAACAACCTCGTCCCGGAGTGGAACGACTTGGTCTACAACGGCCGCTGGGAAGAAGCGTTGGGACGTCTGCGCAAGACCAACAACTTCCCGGAATTCACCGGACGAGTCTGCCCGGCTCCGTGCGAAGGATCATGTGTCCTCGGCGTCATCGAACCTCAGGTCACGATCAAGAATATCGAGTGTTCCATCATTGATAAAGGTTGGGAAGAAGGCTGGCTCCCTCCCAAGCCTCCGGAACAACGAACCGGTAAAAAAGTAGCAGTGATCGGCTCTGGCCCCGCGGGCCTCTCCTGCGCTGATCAGCTCAACCAAGCCGGACATGAAGTCACCGTCTACGAACGGGCCGACCGGATCGGCGGGCTGCTCATGTATGGCATCCCCAACATGAAATTGGACAAGCGCAAGGTGGTCGAACGTCGCGTCCAACTCATGCGCGATGAAGGCATCACGTTTGTCACCAAGGCCAATATCGGAGTCACTCACGACATCGAGTATATCCGTAAAGAATCCGATGCCGTCGTGCTCTGTTGTGGCGCGACCCAACCCCGCAACCTTCCCATCGAAGGTCGCGATCTCGACGGCGTTCACTTCGCCATGGAATTTCTTACGACCAATACCCGATCCCTACTCGATAATGACTTCGATGACACCAGACCGGCGATCGACGCGAAAGGGAAACACGTGGTTGTCATCGGCGGTGGCGACACCGGCACCGACTGTGTGGGCACATCGTTGCGACACGGTTGCGCCAGCGTCGTGCAACTAGAGATTATGGCGAAGCCACCCGGTGAACGCGCGCCCAACAATCCGTGGCCGGAATGGCCCCGCACCTTCAAGGTCGATTATGGCCAGGAAGAAGCTAACGAAATTCAAGGAGACGATCCTCGCGAATACCTGGTCACCACCAAACGCATGATCGGAAATGCCGACGGCGCCGTCAGCGAACTTGAAATCAGTGGCGTCGAATGGAAACATCACGAAACCACCAAGCGGATGGGGCCCCAAGACGTTGCCGGATCCCAACGCACGATCAAAGCCGATCTCGTGCTTCTCGCCATGGGTTTCCTCGGCCCCGAACAGACTCTAGTCGAAAAACTAGGGATCAAGACCGACCCCCGCTCCAATGTCGCGGCTCCCTTCGAAAAGTTTAACACCAATGTCGAAGGCGTCTTTGCCGCCGGCGACATGCGGCGGGGCCAAAGCCTCGTCGTCTGGGCCATCAACGAAGGTCGCGGCGCTGCCCGCGAATGTGATCGTTACCTCATGAACCGTACCACGCTTCCTTAGTGAGCAGGTGAGGTATTTCATTGAGGCAATAAAAATGAGGCTTTCTAACCGGATACAATTGGAACCCGTTGGATCATTTTTGAGAAAGTTCCACGCGGGTGTAGGGGCTTGAATGATACTGCTGATAGCCGTTGGGCCTATGCCCGTGATTGCTGAAAAAATCGATCCGGGAGGCCCCTTCCTTCAAGGGGATCGTGGCGGTCCATGCACCGGTCTTGGCGTCCCGTTTCATATCCGCCCATTGGTCTTCGGGGATCGGCATGTGCAAGAACGGGGCGGAACCTGCCGGAGCACGGTCAAACATCCACCAAATGCGTCCGCTTGTCGGCTGAGGTCCCTCATTAAAACTCACTCTCACACTGAGCTTGTCTCCGTCTACTTTATGGCTCGACCCCGGGGGGCTCAGCAACGACTCGCCGCCGAAGAAGTGATTCCAAAGGAAGGCGTCTCTGTTCTCTTCGTCCTTTGCCGTAGCGCCATGCGCCGCATGATAGTGCCCGCCACTGGGTTCGTAATAGACCGGCAATTGAGGATAGTTTTGCGCTCCCCAAAGAATATCATAGGCGACATAGTCATTTGTTCCTGGCTGGAACAACACATCGACACCGCGCTCCATTAGCCGATCCCAATTCTCCGTAACGCACACGCTAGACCATAAACGATCCGCAAAGCTTTGCATTTCGTCCATGGATTTTCTCGCTTTCAGCGCCATCTTATCCATGCCGCCCTCAGATCCCACCATAACGCGCTGATAAATTTTCGCGCGTTCCTGATCCAGATCGATATCGCCGATCTTGACGGCCTCAAAGAACGTTTTGTTTGCCGCCCTCACTTTGGCCATTACTTCCCTGTCGGCTCTTCGCGTCGGGGAATAGTAAGCAAACGCAATGTTGGAGCAGGTCGCGGTAAAACGCTCGTCATTTATCAAGGCGACCGCGGGCGATATACCGTTTTTGGAGCTGCCCGAACCGGCCACTTTACCTTTTTCAAAGTAGTCGGTTTCCGCATACGCTGCGGTGGTTGCCCGCATTAAGTTCATCGACCAAATCCAAAGAGTCGTGTAGCGCGGATTCAGGTCTTTCATGAATCTGCGCATCATTTTTTGTTCCAAACCCTGTTTGCCCGGAATCTGCCTAAACGCCTTGACGTGCGTCTTGACGATGCCAACTCCACCCGCCAGCAGTTTTGCTTGGAAGTCGGTTGGTTTCGAATCTTTCATCAGCGTCTCATAGGGATTGGCTCCGGTAATACTAAAGCCCTTCGCTTTGCCTTCGAGCGGAACAATCAAACGCACCGGAATCCGATAATCTTGTCCCGGCCACCACTCCGCGACATTGATTTCGATCAGCTTCTGTCGCGTGGTTCCAACGGGATGCCAGTCCTCCAGGATCGTTGTCTCCAAGGTGCTCTCATCGAGAATCTTTGCGGTATCGAAGAGGGGTTTCTCAGCGGCATTGAGCGTTGTGGCGAAGGCAAGCGACAGCGCTGCCAATAGGGGGATGAGGCGGTTCGTCTTCATGAGGTAAAGTAATCATTCCACGCTGCTCGTGGAAAATGGAAATACAATAATTTCGTCTGTAATTCGTCTCCCGCTCGCCCCTTGTTCCCCTACCCTTCCCTTCCCCCTAATCTTTCCTCTTTATTCTTTATCTTTACTCTTTATCCCCTGTCTCTTATACACATCTGACGCTGCCGACGACTCCTTACGTGTAG
>CAJXQX010000091.1 GCA_913058185.1 uncultured Verrucomicrobiota bacterium | reverse complement strand
AATAGCCCAGTAGCGTTAAGACCACTCCACTGCGGACCGGACAGAGCCGGTCCCTCCCGGGAGGGACGACCTCCGTGTCGTCCGCGGTTGTTTAAGTCCGACACCCTTAACCCTCCTTCTGCATCCGTTTGTAGATCCGGTAGGGAATGAGATACATCAGGATCGCGACGACGGAGCCCATGGTGAGGTAACCCCAATCGATTTGTTTATCAGCCGCGTTCTTGACCAGACCCAGAGGGGAAAAGATCACAAAGGTGAGCACCATCAGGACGAGGCACAGTCCGCCGACGAGTTTGAAGTGTTTCCAAGGGGTCATGTCGATGTTGGTCGCCGGAGTGGTGGGCTCGATCGAGCGGTCCAGCGGGAAGACTTTGGAAAGTCCGAACAACATGACAACGTGCACCACGAACAGAGCCCCGAGTGCGTGCAGATAGTGCACCGGGAGGGCCGGATTGAATTGGGAAACGGACAACGTGATCAGATAGGAGATCAACGTGATGTTGGCGGCCTTGGTGGAAACCGTTTTGGAAAAATAACCCACCAGCAAAATGAGGAAGATGGGCGCACCGAATAATACTTCGGCTTTCACCATGTAGACGAATAAACCGTCTTGGAATTTCATGATGAACGGAGCGACGAACATGGTGAATATCACCAGAAAGCACCCCACCCATTTGCTACGCTTGATGATGAGCTCATCGGAGAGGTGGCGACCCCAAATGGGTTTGTAGATGTCGATCGCGAAGAGTGTCACCGAGCTGTTGAGCACGCTGTTGTAGGTGCTGAGCACCGCACCGAAGATGACTGCGGCGAAGAAGCCGACGAATATGCCCGGCATGATATCGCGGACGAGCGTGGGGTAGACGAAGTCGTTATTTTCAAATGCTCCGCCACCGTAGACGTGGTAGGCGATGATGCCGGGGATCGCGATGTAGAAGACGTTCAGGATTTTGAAGTAGCCCGCGATGATCACGCCCTTTTGGCCCTCGGCCAGACTGCGGGCACCGAAGCAGCGCTGCACGATGAACTGGTTGGTGCACCAATAGAACGCGTTGTGCATAATCATACCGGTGAAGAGCACGGCGAAAGGGACCAAGTCGTTTTGTCCTCCGATTGAATCCAGCTTGTGGGTCTCGGTGGTGAAAATGGTTTTGATACCGCCAAAGAAATTCCCATCACCTACAAAGCGGACGCCGAAGATGAAGACGAGCAATCCGCCGGTGAGTAGGCCAATCCCGTTCAACGTATCGGAAACTGCGACGCCCTTCAGTCCGCCGAAGAGCGCGTAGGTGCCTCCGATCATTCCGAGTAGGCCTACCATGATCCATACGCACGTGGTCTCATCTACACCGAGCAAGGCCGGAACGTTGAATAAATGCATGATGGCGATGGCACCGCCGTAGAGGGCGACGGGCATACCGCCGAAGACGTAACAAAACAGGAACAGGGCGGTGACGAGCCGCCGGGTGCTCGATCCATAGCGTTGCTCCAAAAACTCCGGCACAGTGGCGAAACCACGGCGCAAAAATGTGGGTAGCAAAACACCGGCGAAGAGAAGCAGGGGCGGGATCACGGCAACCGTCCATGCAATCGGCGCGAGGTTGGTCGCGTAAACCTGGGCAGTCATACCCGTGATGTTGGCCGCACTCAGGTTGGTGAGCAGAAGCGAGCCGGCGATCACCCAGCCACTGAGACTGTTGCCACCGAGGAAATAGCCTTGGGCGCTGTTTAGATTTTCCTTCCGGGTGCGCAGGTAAGTGACGACCGCGACAAAGGAGGTAAAGAAGAGGAAAGAAAGAAATGTGCCCATAGGGGTAAAAAAGGGGAGGTGATCAACCGTGAGGACAATTGCCCGCTGCTCAACCGATTTAATGGATAATGTAATGAGTAAAAGCATCCGAGTGCGGGCCTCTGGAACAGATACGGGTTCCCGGCATCGCTGTCATGATGCGAGTGGCTTGCCTCGGATCGCCGCTGGCGTTTCGCTGGCATGGTTGAGTCTGCCACCAGTGATCTCCGCTACCCCTTACTCTTTTGCCATGATACGCTTTCTTTTAGGAACCCTTCTACTCAATCTGGGATTCGTCGCCACGACCCACGCTGCTGCCCTAGGCAATGGTATCAAGGTCGGTGAGGTCACTGCCACCTCGGCCATTGTGTGGACGCGGGTCACGACCACCGCAGAATACAATATGGAAGGCGTGCCGTTCAAAGATGAGGACGAAGCCATTCCGGCTGGCCTGACCCTGCCGGAGATGCGCTACAGCCTGACGGGTCAAGCGGGTGAAGTGCGGGTGGCCTATTGGCCCCGTGGGTTAATAGGTGAAAAGGTTTGGATGCCCTGGATGCCGGTCGACGCGAATCGCGACTTCACTGCGCAGGTGCAACTCACCGGGTTGACCCCCGCCACCCATTTCACGTTGGATGTGCAGCTGCGGGCAGACTCGCTGCCGGGCCCCGTAGTCGCTTACCAAGGCCAGTTTCATACCGCTCCGACGGAGGTCGACGATGCGGACGTGAATTTCACCGTGGTGACGTGCCACGATTTCATCCGCCGCGACGACTTGGAGAATGGCCATCGCATCTACCCGGCGATGGCTAAGCTCAAGCCGCAGTTCATGGTGCACGCGGGCGACGTGGAGTATTACGACAAACCCCAGCCATGGGCCAAAAGTGCCGAACTCGCGCGCTACAAATGGAACCGCATCTTCGCCATGCCATTTCAAAAGGATTTCTACGGTTCGACCGCCGTGTATTTCCAAAAGGACGATCACGACATTCTCAAAAACGATGCCTCGCCCGGGGAGACCTATGGCGACCTGACCTGGGACCAAGGTTTGGCCATCTTCAAGGAGCAGACCCCAACCGGAGCTCGACCTTACCGCACCGTGCGCTGGGGCAAGCACGTGCAGATCTGGCTGATGGAAGGGCGCGAGTATCGCAGTCCCAACGACATGCCGGACAGCTCGGACAAGAGTATCTGGGGCGCGGATCAAAAAGCGTGGTTCTTCAAAATCTTCGCGGAATCCGACGCAACGTTCCGGATCGTCTTGAGCCCCAATCCGATTCTCGGACCGGATCGCCCGAATAAAAACGACAACCACGCCAACGAAGGCTTCCAGCACGAGAGTCAGGAAATTCGCGACTTTCTCGCGGGCCAAGAAGACGTCTTTGTGATCTGTGGTGATCGCCACTGGCAGTATGCGACGGTCGACCCCGTGCACGGTCTGCGCGAGTTTGGCAGCGGCGCTGGATCGGATTCGCATGCTGGGGGGTGGAAAGAGAGCTTACGCACGCCGGAACAGAAATTTTTGCGCATCAAAGGAGGATTCCTCCACGTCGTGGTTGAAGCCAATGACGGCCAGCCGCGAGCTCGGGTTCAGCACCGCTCCGTCGATGGCAAATTGATGAACGAAGAGGTATTAATCGCCCACGCTACGCAGACGAACCGTCGCCCGATGAGCGGCGCAGGATGGCACGATCTGTTTAGCGGTGAGGTGGATCAACTGGCCGACTTCCACCTCTACAACGAAGGTGATGCCAAACCTGAACGGTGGGCCACGATCGGTGATGTGCTCACACTAGCCTCACGTTACGAGTCACCGGGGTTGCGCGCCAAGGAAGATCTCGTTATCACCCAAAACCCGGTGAAGGATTTCGAGTTGGAATGGGACTGGAAGGCAAGTGAAGGCGCCAACGGAGGGATCTTTTACAAGTCTCTTGAAGACGGGGATTACACCAAACCCTGGCACACGGGGCTCGAGTATCAGCTCCTAGATGACGCGGGACACGAAGAGGGGTTGATAGACACGCATCGCGCCGGTGACCTCTACGATCTGATGGCCGCTTCCGAAATGGTTGCCCGGCCGGCACTCGCGTGGAATCACAGCCGGATCGTGGTGCGAGGCACCAAGATCGAGCACTGGTTGAACGGTCAAAAGATCGTCGCCGAAGACACGGCGACGGCTGAGTGGGACGAACTGGTCGCGGACAGCAAATACGCGATGCTCCAGGGATTCGCCCGACCGGTGCCCGGCCACATTGTGCTGCAGGATCACGGTGATCGGATGTGGTTTAAGAACATCCGCATCCGGAAACTCTGAGAAGAGCGGTTCCGCCGGGAGTTTTCGTTCGGTCAGATTACTAGCAGATGCTCAGGTCGACTTACTGGCACGGCTGAGATTGCGATGTGATCGTCGAACGTTACCAGCCGCCCCTCGTTTGCGATCGCCAACGACAGTAGGTAAATGTCCGTGAGTTGGCGGGAGCCAAGCATGCGTTTTCGGTCAAAATGTGGTTCGGATCTAATCGACAAATTATCCGGCCAAAAGACGTGATCGTGATATTCCACAAATTCGACGAGTCCGGTGATCAATTCGGCGGGAGTTGACCTCAGCGTCTTGCTGTATTTCGGATGACTGAGAACGCGCACCAAGGCGTTTTCGGTGAACGGACAAGTAGCGATCCCAGCGCTGGCATTTTCCTCCAGCCAAACATGGGCCCGTTCGTTGAAGACATGGTCTTCGTCAAACAGTGCAATGAGCACATTGGCGTCGAGTAATGCCCGCATCAGATACCTTCTTCATCCATGATTTTGCGAACGTGGTCGAGGGTCACGGACTCTTGCCGCCGGGGGAGCATGGGCACGCCGTTACGTTTACGACCCGGCGAGGCCGGGTGTTTTTCGGCGTGAAACCCGTCGCGAGCGAGAGTCGATAGCACGGAACCCGTTGAGCGACGCTCCTTGGCGGCGATTTCCTTGGCGAGATTCAGCACGTCGTCATCAATATCTAATGTGGTGCGCATACATTTGATGCTTAGTCATCAAGGCTTCAAGGTCAAGTCGCCCTCAGGGTCGAAAACACGTTCGCCTCAGCCCCTCGGCGAGGTCGCCCTACCTCGAACGCGGGGCGGCGGAACAGTTAGTCCGCAAACGCCTCGTTCACCGGTTTGGCGATCCAGGCTGCCGGCGGCTTGACTCCGAGCACTTTGGCCAGAGTAGCGGCGGTGTCGTAGGTGTTTACCGGGCCGGCGATTTCGTGGTCCTTCTTCACGCCGGGTCCGGCGATGATCCACGGAATCTCGAGTTCGATCATGCTCTCGCCGCCGTGCTTAGTCCCGAGTCCACCGTGGTCGGCGGTTAACAGTATTACGGTATCTTCGAGAGCACCCGTCGCCTCAATTGCGGTCATGATTTGGCCAAGGAGCTGATCCGTTTCGCGCACCGCGAATAGGTAGGGTTCGCTTAGCCAGGTTTTCTGGTGACCGGCGTGATCCACGTGATCGAGATGAATGAAAGTGAAGATGGGTTTGTTTGCCACGAAATACTCGACGGCTGCAGCGGTGGTGGCGAAGGCGGCTTCGGATGTATGTTTGTCCCCCGAAGGATTGTCGACTATGTCGCACGCTTCGGTTTCGATGAGTCGAGCGAGTCCTTTCCAATCGTGAAACAGGGCGATGTTGGCGTCCGGGCGCTGGTTGCGCAGCACGGCGAAAATGGTGGGGAACAGGCCGCCGGGTCCTCGGGCGGTGGGCTCAATGGTGAAGTTGTCCAACTGCCACTGGTTAGAGGTGACACCATGTTGCTCGGGGCCGGCTCCGGAAATCATGGATTTCCAATTGGGGCTACTACTAGTCGGCATCACGGCGCGGGCGTGCCAGGTGGATGAACCTTGTTTCACCAGTCGGTCGATATTGGGCGTATCCGTTCGATGGATGCCTTCGGGGCTGAGCCCGTCGACGCCGATTACGATTACATGGCGCGCGGGCGGTGGCGGAGTGGCGTTGGTGATGAGGCCGGTCGCCGCTAGACATGCGAGGAGTAAAAATCGGATCATTGGGATGAATTTGAGAGGGTGTGGCCCGACAGAGTGGGCTTGGAGGCAGGGGCGGACGGCCCAGCGGTTCCGCCGCCGCCAAGGCTTTGGCGAGACAGGCCGTCCCTCCCTTTTGATTG
Source organism: uncultured Verrucomicrobiota bacterium (assembly GCA_913058185.1). Classification (GTDB taxonomy): domain Bacteria; phylum Verrucomicrobiota; class Verrucomicrobiia; order Opitutales; family Opitutaceae; genus Actomonas. The sequence goes on along the minus strand of CAJXQX010000091.1, from coordinate 9,852 downwards.
GTCGCGCGGAGTGGGGTTTTACCGTCCGAGATGGGCTTTATCGCACTTCGCGGGTGGTGCCTTCGAGTTGGTTGAGCGCGCGGTTGATTACCCGGACAGTGTATTTTCCGGCTTGCTCTAGGTCGGGTCGGGGTTCGAGAGCGGTATGCATGGCCGCGAGCACCGGACGGGCTTGCTCGTCGATTTCGTCGAGCACGTTGGCGGCGTGGAGACGTTCCCATTGGGCGCCGTCCCGCAGCACGGCGGTGAGCACGGGTAGGGCTTTTGCGGGCTTACCTAAACGGCACAGGGCTCGGGCAGCGGCGACGCGCACGATGATCGATTCGTCGCGGAGGGCCGTGGCGAGAAGAGGGGTCGTCGAGTTAGCTGCGGGCCTACCGATGTTACCGATGCCAATGGCTCCCCAATAGCGGATCGACGGTTGCGCGTCGTCGAGGGCGGCGACCAGCTCGGGTAGGGCGTCTGGTCCGGTGGACGCTTGGTTAGCAATGTGAGCCAACCGGGTAGAGAAGGTGGCGTCGTCGTTCTGCCGCAGAATGTCGTAGCGGTTGCCCAACCGTTTTTCCTCGGTGACCAAAATGGGCTCGGGGATCAGTCCGGTGTCACGGGTATCACGCACCCACTGCAAGTGAACTTCGCGCAATCGGGCGAGGGTAGACGCGTAAGCCGGGTCATCGGCGAGATTGTTGATTTCGTGGTAATCGAGGTCGACTTCGTAGAGTTCTTCGACGGGTTTGCGCGGGGCGAAAAACATCTCGGGAATGGGTGCGAGCGTGCCGGCGTCATGGAGGCGACGGAGGTCGGCCATGGTGGTGCCTTTCTCCGGGGTATTCATGTATTGGTAATACGTCTTCAACGGCTCGTAGTTGCGGATGTAACGGAAGCGCTGATCACGCACCATGCGGATGATGTCGTAGCGCTCGTCCATGCGGTCGCGGGCGCCATAGATGTATTCGCGAGTGGGTGGAAGATTGGCGCCGAGAAAGGGCCGGCCTTGGAACTGGGGAGGGAGTTCTACCCCGGCGAGATGCAGCACGGTGGGGGCGAAATCGATGGAGCTGATGAGTTGGCGATCCACGGTGCCGGGAGTGATCTGGCCGGGAATCCGATAAGCGGCCGGAACGCGAACGGCGAGAGGGATGTGCGTGCCGGATTCGTAGAGCCAACGTTTACCGCGCGGCAGGCCGATGCCGTGATCGGACCAGAAAAAGATGATGGTGTTTTCGTAGAGACCGTCGTCCTTGAGTTGCTGGATCAAGTCGCCCGCCCAAGCGTCCATAGCGGTGATGAGCTCGTAGTTACGTTTCCAGTTTTCGCGAGCGTTGGGGGTCTCGGGATAGTAGGGTGGGTAGGTGGTGAGGGCGAGTGTATCCTGGCGTTCGGCGGCCGTAAGGTTCGCGGTGACGTCGCGGTATTTACTGTCGCTTTCAATGCCACTTTCGTGCGTCCCACCAAAGTTAAACACGGCGAAGAACGGTTGATCCGAATCGGGTCGATTGCGCCAGTGCCCCTTCCCGCTCGAGTCATCCCAAACACCCTTCAGGGCGGGTTCGCCTTTAGGCAGTTGATAGTCGGTTTTACTGTTGTTGGACGTGTAGTAGCCGGCTTGGCGCAGGTAAGAAGGGAACAGCTGAATGTGATCGGGAAGGTGGGCCGCACTGCGCATGTGCTGGGTGCCGAGGGAGGATTGATACATGCCCGTGATGACGGCGCTACGCACGGGGGCACAGACTCCGGCTGTGGTGTAGGTGCGGTTATACACGACGCCTTCGTTGGCAAATTCATCGAGGTGCGGAGTGATCGCATGGGGGTCGCCCATGAATCCGATGTGCGGGCTGATATCCTCGGTACTCAGCCAAACGATGTTGGGGCGATCGGGAGTTGCGGCGGTGAGTAGGCTGGTGCCCACACTGAGGAGAGTAATGAAACGAAGTAAGTTCATGATAGAAAAAGGTGGGGTTTATTCTTGTCCGATATCAACGGCGGCGACCGCTGGGGCGTTGTCCGCGATGTCGCGATCAAGCGCTTCGTAGTGAGCGATCATCTCGGCGAGTTTCTCCGGCATTTTGACCGCGAGGTTATTCACTTCGGAGCGGTCTTGAGCGATGTTGTAGAGCTCCCATTTCTTAATTTTCTTTTCCCAAGAGATCTTCCAATCGCCGAAACGCAGCGCCTGATTATTGCCGTAGAATTGCCAAAGTTCACGAGGGCCGCCGGTGGATTTCCCCGCGATGATTGGTGTGAGCGACTGGCCACGCAGGGGGCCGATTTCCGCGCCGGCGTAGGTCTGCGGGTAGGTGGCGCCGGCGAGTTCGTAGAGGGTGGGCGCGATGTCGATCAAGTGTCCCGGTCCATCGACGATGCGGCCAGCTTTGCCGCCGAGACCGTCGGGCCAGTGCACGATGAAGGGACTCGAGATGCCGCCTTCGTGTTGGTTTTGTTTATACCAGCGGAAGGGCGTGTTGCTGGCGTGGGCCCAGCCCTCGTCATAGGTCCAATAGCTTTCGGCAGTCCACGGCATTAGCATGTCTTCGCGGGTTGGGGAACGGGTGCGTTGGAAGGGGCAACCGCCGTTGTCGCTGAGGAAAATGAAGATCGTATTGTCGAATTCATCGCGCGATTTGAGACGGTCGATGACCCGGCCGATGTTTTGGTCTACGCAGTCGATCATACCCGCGTAGGTCGCCATGGTGAGGTTATGCTCGCGGCGGAGGTCGGGGCTGATCGAATCCCACGCGGGAACTTCGGGCGGGCGTTCCGAGAACGCCGTATCTTCGGTGATGATGCCAAGTTCCAGTTGGCGTTGGTAACGGGTGCGGCGAAGTTCATCCCAGCCCATATCGTAGCGACCGAGGTATTTTTCGACATCGGCCTGCTTGGCGTGCAGCGGGTAGTGGGGGGCGTTGTAGGCGAGGTAGAGCAGGAAAGGCTGATCACCGCTCTCCGGGACCTCTTCTTCGAGAAACTGCAACGCGTGATCGGTCATCGCATCGGTGGAGTAGAACCCTTCGGGAATTTCGAAAGGTTCGCCGTCCAGTCGGAACGTGTCGTAACCCTTGGTGCTGACCCCATCGAAGAAATTAACGGCGCCCGCGAGGTGTCCGAAGTAACGGTCGAATCCCTGTTCGCTGGGCTCGCCGAGCAGGTGCCATTTACCGCTCATGAGCGTTTTGTAACCCGCGGAGCGCAGCGTCTCGGCAAACGTGACGGAATTGCGGTGTTGGCCAGTGAACGAGACTTCCGGGAAGTAGCGTCCCGAGAGCATGGTGGCACGCGTTTGGGAACACTTGGCCGTGTTGTAGAATTGGCGGAAACGCAGACCTTCGGCGGCGAGTTGATCGAGATTAGGGGTGTCTATTTCGCTCCCGTAGGGACCGATGTCGGAGAAACCGAGATCATCAGTTATAACCAGAACGATGTTGGGGCGATCGGCGGCGGAGAGAAACGAGGCGGACGTGACGAGGGCGAGCACGCAGATTCGAAGCAGATTGGGCATCAGGATAGGAGGTTGAGGGAATTGAAAGGACAGGAGGCCGGAGGATTAGCGGCCACTGGTGCCGGCTTCGCGGTAGAACCAATCCGGAAACTCAGCTCCGCGGGAGCCAGTGTCCTTGCGGTGGTAGAACTTGGTGCCGCGATCGGGGAGGAGCTGCAGGCTCATGCCGTTGGTCGCTTCAAGTTCGGCGAAGAGTTTGGCGTTGAGTTCGGTGATCCGATCCTGGTGGTCCGGGTGCGCCCAGAGATTGGTGTTCTCCTCCGGATCGTTGCGCAGGTCGAAGAGTTCGTCGGTGTCCCAAATGCCTTGGTAACGGATGTATTTCCAATCCTGACCAATTAGGGCATGCATAGTCGGAGTTTGCGGGTAGTTACGCTCCCAGAAGTATTCGTAAAGCAGATACTCCCGCCAATCAGCGATCGTCTCGCCGCGGGCGAGGGGCAGGAAGTTACTTCCATCCATATAATCGGGTGCCGGGATGCCGGCCGCGGCAAGCAGGGAGGGGGCGACGTCGATGTTGGCGACTACCTCGTCGACGATGGAGCCCGCGGGAAAGATGTCCGGGCAATGCATAATGAGGGGCACCCGCACGGAGGCGTCATACGCGGCGCGTTTGTCGATCAGACCGTGTTCGCCGAACATGAAGCCATTGTCGCCCATAAACAGGATGACGGTATTATCGAGTTCGCCGCTGTCTTCGAGGTGTTGCATCACCCGACCGACGCTATCGTCGACCGCGAGTAGGGCTTCACAGTAGCGGCGGTAGTAGTTGGCGAGATCGAGTTCGGTGTAGTAGGCGAATTCGACGCCGTGGCGGCTGTTGCGTTGGTTCTTCACCCAGCGAGGCACGTCGGTGAACGCGTCGGGGTCATCTGCCCAGGATGTAGGGCGAGGCACGGCTTGGTCTTCGTAGCGGTAGGCGTAGCGGTTGGGCGGCAGGAAGTCCGCGTGCACGGCTTTGTGCGACAAGTATAGGAAGTAGGGTTGGTCGCCCTTGCCTTCGCGGTTCTGCAACCAGTCGAGAGCGTAGTCGGTGAGTTCATCGGTGATGTAGCCCTTTTGGTCGACGTTTTCCCCGTTGATATTGATGCCGCTCTTGTAGACTTGCGGAACGTAGCGGCCTTTGACCTTAAGGCCGGTTTCGTGCGGCCAGTAGATCCCTTGGCCTCGGAAGCTCACCCAGTGGTCGAAGCCACGCTGCGGGGCCTCGGTGTCGCCCATGTGCCACTTGCCGACAAAACCGGTTTCGTAGCCCCGCTCCTGCATGAGTTGGGGGAAGAACGTGAGGTCGCCGTCAACGGGGTGGTAATTGTCCACCACCCGGTGGTTGTGGGCGAAAAGGCCCGTGATGATGGACGCGCGACTGGGCGAACATAGGGAAGTCGTGACGTAGGCGTTGGCGAAATGCACCCCGTTTTCCGCCATGTTGTCGAGATGTGGGGTCTTGAGGAAGGGGTGCCCCATGTAGCCCAGGGCATCGAATCGCTGATCATCGATGAGAATCAGGATGACATTGCGCGGGGTGTCTTGGGCCAGCGCACGGGTCAGGAAGGAGAAGGCCATTAGGAAAATGACCGCGGAAACGCCAAGGCGGGAAGGGAAGCGCATGGAGGGGAGGGGCAGGGGTGAAAAAAAGGGCAGTTCTGGACTGAACCTTCAAAGAAAACGGGTTGTAACCGTTGAGGCAACGCCCCGATTGCGCTGTAACGATTCCGTGATGCGGAGTTTCGCTGATCGCCGGGTAGGCGATGGAGTGTTGTTCTTATTCCTGTTATGCCCTTTCCCCGATCGATTATTCACGGTAGTTTGGCCCTGTTCCTGGCCTTATCCCTAGCACCGGTTGTCACCGCCCATGATGCCGCGGCTGACTTCGAGGCCGATGTCACCACGGCGGCCAAGCCCTGGACTCATCTCGAATTTGAGAACGATCCGGACAATTTCCAGTTTGCAGTGGTCAGTGACCGCACCGGGAGCCCTCGGGCCGGGGTGTTTCAGGACGCCATTAAGAAACTAAATTGGATGATGCCCGAGTTCGTCATCTCGGTGGGTGATCTGATTCAAGGCACCTCCGCCAATGCTGAAACCAATGATGCGGAGTGGGACGAGATGATGAGTTGGATCGAACCACTCAAGATGCCGTTCTTCTTTGCGGCGGGGAACCACGATATTCAGATGAAGTGGCTCGAAGACCGCGTGCAACCGGAGGACATGTTGGCCCAATGGAACGAACGTTTCGGCACGACGCACTACTCGTTCGTCTACAAAAACGTGTTGTTTGTGGTTCTGTTTACTAACGACAACAAGGAGCAGTACATCGGGGAAGAACAGGTGGCTTATTTCGAACAAACGATGGCGGAGCACACCGACGTGCGGTGGACGTTTGTGCTACTCCATCACCCGCTTTGGGTCTATCCGCACGAGAGTAATTTCTCGCGCATCGAAACCGCGTTGCAGGGCCGCCAACACACGGTGCTCGCAGGGCACCATCACCGCTACGTGCACTTCGATCGAAACGACAACGACTACATCATCTTGGCCTCAACCGGGGGCGGCTCGAAACTGAGGGGTCAGGCTTTCGGTGAGTTCGACCACATCTCTTGGTTTACCATGACAGAAGATGGGCCCGTGATGGCGAATCTAGAGCTGAGCGGCATCATGCCCAAAGACGTGGCCACGGAAACGTCATTCAAACACATGAAAGCTTTGGAGCAGAGCGCGGACATCCAGACTAACTTGATTTTGGATACCACGGATGGTGGAGCGATCAGCGGTGGCTCCGTTTACGTGAAGGTCACCAATCGCTCGGATCAGACGCTCAGGGTCTCGGGTCAGTTTCAACACAGTCACGCGGTGCACCCCAACCCCGGTTTGATCGATGTTCGCCTAGCGGGGTTTGAGACGCAGGTAGTGGAAGTGGTCTTGAATATCATGGCTCCGATCTCGGTTACCGATGCGGCATTGTTGGAGTTGGACCTCACCAGTCTGTTGGCGAAGCACGAAGATCTGGCTATTAATCAAACCCTTTCGATTTCGCTACAACCTGATGAGTCCAACTTACTCCCGTCGGAGGAGTTAGTGTTTGTGGATGAGATGCACCCTGCGCTGAGCTTTGACCGCGATGATCGCGTGATTCGCTATACCACCGACGGCTCCGAGCCGACCGCAGCGTCAACGCGAGTGCAGGGCCCACTACATTTCACCCAGAGCACTAACCTGAAAGCTCGCATCTTCACCCGAGGTGGGGTGCCTGGCCCGGTCGATTCGATGCGGCTTGCAAAGGTGCCCGCTGGCGCTGGTCTACTCGCTCGATACTTTGAGCACGACAACAGCGAGGGGCATGTAAACCAGATGCCTCTCTTCGCCGGTTTTCCGCCTACTTTGTCGAAGCCGGTCACCAATTTTGGCCTTTCCCAGATTGCCCGTAGGGAAGAAGACTTTGCCGTCATTTTTGCGGGATGGTTGGAAATCACTGAGGCGGGAAACTATGGCTTCCACGTCGAATCAGCGGATGGCGTTCTGCTCACAATCAATGGAAAGAATGTTGTAGATGATCAGATCAAACATCCCCGTCGCGAAACTTCGGGCTTCGCTCAACTGGGAGTGGGACGACACGCAATTGAGCTTCATTTTTTCCAAGCCAATCGCGACAGTTTCCTCCAAATCGACTACACCACTCCGTCCGGCCAACGTCGGGCGATTCCCGATGCGGCGCTTTCGTTTGACGCCAATACTTCGTTAAATTTTAGCGACCGTGATTAACCCGATGACTCAGCACAAAAACTTCCGTATGCGTATTTCATTCACTCTTTTCTGTTGGTTGATTGGCGGTTTGGTGGCCTCGACCACCGTAGCAGATGACCGCCCCAATATCGTGCTCATCATGGCTGATGACATGGGCTACGAAACGGTGTCGAGTTATGGCTCGGCCGACTACGAAACCCCCCGGCTTGATGCGTTGGCGGCGACCGGTTTACGATTCACTCAGACGTATTCTCAACCGCTTTGCACCCCGACTCGGGTGCAGATCATGACGGGCCAATACAATGTGCGAAACTACACTCATTTTGGTGAGCTTCCTCAATCCGAGCGCACGTTTGGCAACGACTTGCGGGACGCCGGTTACACGACGGCCATTGCGGGCAAATGGCAGTTGGGCAAGGATCGGAAACTCATCGATCAGTTTGGTTTCGATGAGCACTGCCTCTGGTGGCTAGAGCGCAAGAGTTGGCGCTACGGCAACGTGGGCGAACTGATCCAAAATGGCGAAGTTCTGCCGGGGGAAAAAGGCGAGTATGGCCCGGATGTGCTCAATAACTTTGTGCTAGATTTCATAGAACGGCGCGCGGATGAACCGTTCTTTGTCTACTACCCGATGATGCTGCCCCATTCGCCCTTCGTGCCGACGCCGAAATCGGTCGGATCTCCGGATCCGCAGGATGCGAATCCTGCTTACTTCAAAGACATGGTTGAATACACCGACGAGCTCGTCGGCCGAGTGGTCGATAAGCTCGATGCGCTGGGTCTGCGGGAAAACACGTTGGTGATCTTCATCGGGGACAATGGAACCAATTCCGACATCACTTCTAACATGATCGACGGGCGCAGTATCAAAGGAGGCAAAGGCACGATGACCGATGCCGGCACACGAGTGCCGATGATTGTAAACTGGCCAGGAACCGCACCGGCTGGACTCGTCTCGGAAGGATTGGTAGATTTTTCGGATATCGCCCCAACGCTGCATGCCTTGGCCGGATACGAACCGGCGGCTGATCGTCCGCTGGACGGATTCAATTTGGTGCCGGTCTTCAAGGGCGAGCGGCCGACTTTGCGGGAATGGTCTTACTGTTGGTATCGTCGCGGTAAAGACGTAGCTCTGGTCTCGATTGTGGATCAGACCGTGGACGCATTTGCCCGCACCGTCCGGTTCAAGCGTTTCCACGACGGCCGTTTTTTCGATACCATCACGGATGTTTTGGAGCAACGGCCGCTTGATCCGAAAACCCTCGATCAGCCGACGCGAAAAGTTTGGGCGATGCTGGGTGAAGTATTGGCTGATTTTGAAGTCGTGGGCGCCGCCCGCTTGGACGACGTCGCGCAAGGTCCGCCGCGCTGAGCTGGTCGCGGACAGGATAGGGTGTTGGATGGGCTGTCGGGCATAAACCCGACCCACCCAGCAGGATGCCTCTCAGTGTGGGTCGTGCTTTATGCCCGACAGCGTCGTGCTAGCTCAGCTCCTTGTGGACTTCGACTTCCGCTTGCGTTGATTGAGCACGGGATGAGCGCTATGCCCATCGCCCCATTCGCCTTCGACGAGAACCCAAAGCGGATCTTCGGGCACGCCGTTTTCATTTCGGGTGAGTTGATCGACGACCAGATTCACCGCGACCTTGCCGGCCCCACTCCACTTCGGATTGTAGCCGGCATAACCTTCATAGGATGAGTGCCACCCGAGATGGGCAAAACCCACTTTGTCGGGCTGAGTGTAACCCAAGGAATCGAGTTGGTGGGGCACATCGGTGCCCACCCCCAGCACACAATCCGGCTGGTGTTTTTCGAGCCAAGTCGCGAGTTCCTTGAGGTCTTTTTTGCTATCCGTTTCCTCGCGATAAAAAATTGGAATATGGTCTGCTTCGGCGATGTTCAGATCCTCGGAGTGCAGCGCAGCGCTGCGTTTAAAATTGGAAGATCTCTCGAAGATTCGAGGGATGATGACGCCGAATCGTTGATAGCCCCGGGACTGCAGTTTTTTGATCAATTTGATCACGTTGCCGTAGTGGTTCACCTCCACGCGATGGAGTTTGGGGTTCAATCGGGCACCACCGACCGAGACCATGGCCAGTCCACTTAAATCGAGGCCGGAGAGATCGACCTCTCGCTCCATAAAATGCTCAAAGATCACCGCTCCGATTCCACGGGCCCGAATGATTTCAATCAGGCGGCGCGGGTTCATGCCGGGTTCATACCACCCGAATTCCTCTACCCGAAATCCCAACGCCTCGGCTTGCCGGTGAATGCTGAGTCGCAGTGAATCCGGATTACCGGTGCGATCGTAGTCTCAGGGTTGGCAGTGGATTTCTGCGATGACGGGCGAGATCAGCGACGTCCGCTTGAAGCGCACGCTCGACATGACGGCCGACATAATGGGGTGAGATTCGTATCCCAGCTCCCGCGCCGCCTTGATGATCTTGTCCTTCGTAGCGGCTTTATGGCCGGGTAGATTTCGGAGCGCTCGACTGACCGTCGCCTTGGATACGCCGACCTTGTCGGCGATGGCCTGAATGTTGACGCGTTTCGGAGTGGGCATGGGTCTGTCTCTTATACACATCTCCGAGCCCACGAGACCGAGGCTGATCTCG
>CAJXQX010000090.1 GCA_913058185.1 uncultured Verrucomicrobiota bacterium | reverse complement strand
GAGATCAGCCTCGGTCTCGTGGGCTCGGAGATGTGTATAAGAGACAGGATCAGTATCGAAAAGGCAACTACGCGGTAAAGGTGATGGATGGTGAAGGGTCCCCTTTGGCCGACACTTCAGTGCGGGTGCGTCAGGTGAAACATGCCTTCGAATTTGGCACGGCGATGGTCGCTTCGCGCATCATGGATAGCTCTTCGTCTGATGCCGCGACTTACCGTCAAAAGGTGCTTCAGCTTTTCAATAGCGGCACCTTGGAGAACGACACCAAGTGGCCAGCGTGGCTCGGGCAGTTTGGCTCCAGTTTTAATCAGCCCCAAACCGTCTCCGCATTGCAGTGGGCTCAGCAGCGAGGCCTGACCATGCGGGGGCACGTGTTGGTCTGGCCGTCGGTGCGCAATCTGCCGAATCAGATCGGAGACCTGGTCACGGCGAAAGACGCATCTGTCCCGGGCCTGATCACCAGCCATATTCAGGACGTGATGACCACCACGCGCGGGCTGTTCAGCGACTGGGATGTGATTAATGAGCCATTCGATAATTTTGATGTCATGAATAACTACGGCTATGATCTCATGGCCGAGTGGTTTAAAACTGCTGGAGCCCAAGAGTCGGGCGTGGGGCTCTTCATCAATGACTATGGGATTCTTTCCGGCGGTGGCTTGAATCAGGAAAAGCAGGACGCTTATGCCGTCTCTATCAATCGGATCAAATCGGATGGTGGTCCGATCACCGGGGTCGCATTTCAGGGGCATTTTTCTGGCACGCCGACCAGTATCACCAAGGTGTGGGAAATTCTGGAACGTTACGCTACCGAGTTTCCCGATCTCGATATGCGGATCACTGAATTCGATATCACGGGTGACGACGAAGCGCTGAAGGCCGACTATCTACGTGACTTTTATACCATCGCTTTCAGCCATCCGAAGATGCTGGGCGTTCAGATGTGGGGCTTCTGGGCCAGCGCGCATTGGAAAGCCGAATCGGCGCTGTATGCGGCTGACTGGTCCGAGCGCCCCCTCGGACAATCTTACCGCGAACTTGTCACCGAAACCTGGAGGACCAACGAGGTGGGCGTTTCGGGCAGCGATGGCATGGTCACGGGGCGGGGCTTTGCCGGCGACTACGTGGTGGAGGATTTATCGGGCCGCTGGTTGGGACAGTTTACTTTGACCAAGGACAGCTCCGCGGTGACTCCGGTGGTGGTCGGCGAGTCGAGCGGCGGACGGTTGAGTAACCTTTCAACCCGTGGAGCCGTGGGAACAGGTTCGAATATCATGGTGGCCGGTTTCGTCATAGAGGGTAGCACCACGAAAGATCTGGTTATCCGTGCGGTTGGTCCTCGATTAGCGGACTTTGGTGTCCCCGGGGCACTGGCCGATCCACAGATAGCGGTCTTTCGTTCGGGGGAGACGGTGCCCATGGCCGAAGTCGATGGCTGGGAATCCTCCCTGAGTTCAATTTTCCAGACCCTAGGGGCGTTCAGTCTCGAAAGTGATTCCGCTTCGGCGGCCACCCGGCTGCAACTGCCCCCCGGTCCTTACACCGTGCACGTCAAAGGCGTAGCCGAGGGCACGGGCGTGGCCCTCGTCGAGGTCTATGATGCGGCGGCCAACGTGCCGGTGCAGATGACAAACTTGTCGACCCGCGGAGCCGTGGGCACGGGTGCTAACATCATGGTGGCGGGTTTTGTGATCACCGGCGATGCGCCCCAGCGGGTTTTGGTGCGAGGAGTCGGTCCGGCTTTGGCGGACTTCGGGGTGACGGGAGCTTTGGCTGATCCGGTTTTGCGGTTGTTTCGGAGCACACCTTCGGGAGCTGAGCTTTTGCAGACTAATCAGGATTGGAGCACCGCGACCAACTCCGCTCAAATCGCGTCGACGGCGTCGACGGTCGGTGGCTTCGCGTTGGCGGCAGGGGCAGGGGATGCGGCGCTTTTGGTCGACCTAGCCCCGGGCTCCTACACCGTGGAACTGTCCGGAGCGAACGATGGCACGGGTATTGGGTTGATCGAAGTTTACCGGGTCCCCTGATCCGGGCGGACACTTTAGCGTCGAAACTCGGTTTTGCCTTTGCGCTGGCCGGTCTTTTTTGCGGCCATGTCGGACGATGCGCATTACCGGCCTTGCTATCGTCCCGCCTCCAACGGCTTCAGATCTCCCTCAAGTCACACCCGAACTCCTTGCTTCGGTTTTGGCGCGATACTCTCGCAGTAATGATGGGATTCATTCGATCCTGGATAAGGTTGATATCGCGAACCCAGACGCGTCGATCGACCGTATCCTTAAATTTGTCGATTACGGACATGCGTCGATCGGTGGTTTGACCGGCGGCCTGGCCATCGCGTTGGACGATGTTTCGATGTGGCTGGCGCTGAAAGTATTCGAGATTGCGCAAATGGCTGACGGCCAGGAGTCGAGCACGCGTTATATCACGATGGATGCCGCTAACATCCCCGAACCGAGTGAGATCGGAGTGCCAGACGACCTGGCAGACCGGTGGCGGGATGTGATGGCCCGTTCATTCGCCGCCTACCATGCCGAATACGAACGGCTCGACGCCTTGGGTAAAGCCGAGCCTGAACGCATCCGTTTACCCGATGGAGCCAAACCGTCGCTGGAGAAACGGTTGCGCAAAAATTTCGCACTCGATCGCGCGCGTTACTTTATCCCGATGGCGACCCGCACCAACCTTGCGTTGGTCCAGACCTCGCGGATGTGGGCGACCACCGTTAAACACCTCGATTCGCTGGCCCATCCGGAGGCCAAGGCGGCGGCGAAACTGATCCGCGACGAGCTGGTCAAACAATCACCGCGCCTCATGCGACACAGTTTTGCCGAAGTTTCTTTTGAGGCGCAGGCCCAGCAGGAGTTGGCCACCAGCCTCAATTTCGGTTTGGAGCGGCTCTCAACGGATCACCTGAACGACGAAGTCTGGGTCAAAGTCGACCGATCGACTCCACCATGGTTGGGTGAATGCCAGTCAGTTGCAGATGCGCTAAAGCATCGTCAGAACCGCTACGGCTACCAGGGCAGCGCGACGCGGCGCATGCTGGTTTCCTTTGCTTGGAACAACATGGCACTCGCGGAGCTACGTGATCTCAATCGCCACCGCACGGGTCACCGTTGGACGCCTTGCATCCAAGCGGGATTTTACCTTCCGTCCGAAATCGACCGCGATACTCACGGTGAGCTTCTCGCCGACCAGGCAGCCCTGACCAAAGAACTCATGGAGCGGGGGTGTCCCTCCTACGTTTATTCACTGCTCCTCGGGGCCCAGACTCCGTTCGAGCATAGCACCCACGCCGATAAATTCATTTACGAGGTGGAGTTACGCACCGGGATGGGGGCCCACTTCCGCTACGCTGAACATGCGAGTGCGGTTCTGCGGGAATTCCTTAATCAGGTTCCAGAGGCGCGAGAATGGGTAGTCGAAGGCACGGCCGAGCCAGAATAGGTTCCTCCTCCCATGCGGAGATTAGGCTTGCCGCAAATCGTGCGCAATCAAGCCTAGCACTCAACGGATGCTACCCTATTGCCCAGCAATTTATGTGTTCGCTGCGTTGGCTTTTGCCAGCGTGGCCACTTCCTCCGAAATTCGTCTCGCTGATCGATTTCAACCTTCCTCGGACCGCGCAACGGTCAGTTGAGCATTTGGTAAATCCATGGAGGTTTCCCGACCCAGTCAGCAGCCGTTTAAATTTAGTAAGGCTCCATTGCTTCAATCCTCGCGTTCTGCAAGCAGTCTGCCCGTGACTCATCGCCCGGTTACACGTCTCCCGAAAGTGACGAAATCGAGCGGAAATAGCACTTTACTACAGACTACTCGCCGAGTGATTTCGCCTAGATCCACATTATTTCGCGCCCGATGAGTCGTTTTCGCCTGCTTCAATTCAATATGCAGTTCGGGCAAGTCTGGGATGACGAGGCTCCGAACACGGCGCCGATCCGAGTTGAAGATGCCATCGCCGAGATCCAGCGGCATAATGCTGACATCATCACGTTACAAGAGGTAGAGCAGGCAAGGCCGGATGGAAAACAACTCAATCCGCCTCCGAATTACACCCGTTTGCAAGCCGCGTTGCCGGACTACCATTCTTATTTCTCGTATCCTCAGGAAGATAAGCGCGAGTTACCTTTCGGTATCGGATTAGCGATTTTTTCGCGCTTTCCGCTGCACGATATGTTCCACGAGTATATCCCATCTCCTCCGGTGGAGTTCGATTTCTTTGGCAAGATGATGACACCGACAGATCGTCTTTTGATCGGTGCGAAGACTCACATCGATGGCCGGGAGGTGGCTTTGCTTACGACGCACCTGTTGGCGTTCTTCATGCTTAAATCCAGTAGCGAGGTCCACGGCGGACAACGTGCCCAGGTGGGGCAACATTTGCAGGCGGCCAAACTGCCGACTCTCGTGACGGGCGACTTCAACGTAAGCAACAAGGAGTCGTTGTTAGCTGAATATGAGAAATTTGGTTTCGGGACGGTGCATAAAGATGAAATCACGTGGCGGCGTAAACCGTTCGTGCTCGATCACATTTTTCACAACGCACCGTGGCGGTGTGTGAGCCACGAAGTTATCCCGACGATGTCGTCCGACCACCATGCATTGGTGGCCGGTTGGAACTCACTGATTAGTCCGCGCGTCGTCTAAAGACGACGACGTGGTGAGCCCATCTAGATGCGGCTCTCGTGGTGGGTTCCCGTGTGACTAACCTTCCCTGGCACTTCGAATGACTAAGTAAGGTGTCCCTGTCGCGGGGATTCCAATGGACGCAAATAGGGCGAGTCATTCTGGCCGAGAATCCGAAGTCTTCGCGTCGAGAATTCCGGAGCATGGGAAAACTAATGGCCCCGCGAATCGCATGTTTTTCAATTTCCCATTGCCAATCTAGGGAAGCAGAACTTAACCCTAGTGAATCTAGGGAAGATATGAGCAAAATTGAATTACTCCAAGGAACGCTGGATCTACTGGTCCTTCGCGTTCTCCAGGCCGGACCCATGCATGGGTTCGGTATCGCGCAAAAAATCCACCTCCTCTCGTCCGATGCGTTGCGAGTGGAGGAGGGTTCACTTTACCCGGCGGTTTATCGGATGGAACGCAAGGGGTGGATCGAAGCGGAATGGGGAGTTTCCGAAAACAACCGCCGCGCGAAATTTTACGAGCTCACGAAGATCGGTCGTAAGCAACAGGTCACCCAACAGGCCACTTGGGAACGCCTGGCGAATGCGGTGGGTCAAGTTCTGGCCAAAGCGGATCAGTTGAAAGGGTAACATCATGGCAAACCGACTGAAGTAATTGTTACGGGGCTTTTTCCGTCGCCGGGATTTGGAAACGGAGATGGCGGAGGAGATGCGTTTTCATCGCGAGTCTCAGGTCGAAATCAATCGATCCTCAGGGATGTCGTCTGCCCAAGCGGCAGCGGCGGCTAATCGCCAATTTGGGGCTCGCTGGGGCATTGAAGAAGAGGCTCGAGAGGCGCGGGGATTTGTTTGGTTTACCCAGTTTAAGCAGGACCTGCGCTACGCCACGCGCATGCTGTTTCGGCACAAGGGATTCACCTTTGTGGCGGTGATCACACTCGCTCTTGGACTAAGCGCGAACATGGCGGTTTTTGGTATCGTCCATGTCATGTTCTTTCAGCCCTTGGGTGGCGTGAAGGATCCTTCGGAAATCGTGGTGATGACCCGGGATGACCGGCAGAATCAGTTCGCGTCGGCGATATCGTGGGCGGACTACGAAGACTACCGTGACCAGGTGTCGGGGATGAGTGAGCTGGCGGCGGTCCTATTGCGGCCGATGCATCTGAGCCGTCCGGGCTCATCTGCCTCACCGGACATGGATCGAATTTGTCAGCCATAATTACTTCACGTTGGCCGGGGTTCTGCCTCGCCTCGGTCGATTTTTTTTACCGGGAGAAGGAGCAATGGTCGGAGCCGACTCGATTATCGTGCTTTCACATCAATACTGGATAGATCACATGGGCGGCGATACCGGAGTCGTGGGCCGGACGATCATGCTAAATGGTCAAGCTTGCGAAGTGGTTGGGGTGACACCCGAAAATTTCCATGGATTGCAATGGGGACCAGCGCCGGCGCTTTGGGTTCACGCCAAGATGGTGCCCTCCTTGATTCATTGGGATGAGAATGCTTTTCAGGACCGAAACTGGAGTAGTTTTCGGGGGATTGGCCGACTGGCGCCCGGGGTGAGTGTGGCTCAAGCGGGAGCGCAGCTGGCGACCGTCGATCAGCGTATCGGCGATTTGCACGCCAAGGGATCAATGGATGACGTGGTTACGCGGGTGGTGCCCGAACAGTTGAGCCCGCCGGACCCCTCGGTCAGTGGATTCCTTCCGCTGGCGGCAGCCGTATTTTTGGCACTGGTTTTGATGATCCTCATGATCGCCTGCGCCAACGTGGGCAATCTGTTGTTTACCCGGGCGGTGACCCGGCAGCGGGAAATGGCGATTCGGACGGCCATGGGTGCTTCGCGCGGACGTCTCACGCGACAGTTGCTCACCGAAAGTATGTTGCTCGCGGTGATGGGGGTTTATAGCGTGGTCGCGTATTCGGTGAGCCAGCGTCGTCGGGAAATTGGCATTCGATTGGCCTTGGGCGCAGAACGCCGTGATATCTTCAAATTAGTGGTTCGTGGCGGCCTCAACGTGATCATGACCGGACTTGGAGTGGGGCTGCTCGTTGCCCTAGGCCTTTCGTTGGTACTTTCCGGTTCGTTGGTTGAACTGAGCGCCTTCGACCTACCGGTATTTGGCAGCGTGGCCGGCGGTCTCACGTTGGTCTCCTTGCTGGCCTGTTACCTGCCGGCGCGGCGAGCCATGGCGGTGGACCCAGCGGTCACCCTAAAGTGTGAGTAGCGAAACTGCGGCGAATCAGCTCTCGCGCAGGCGGTTTTTCTCGTCTTCGCGCTCCTCTTCGAGACGGGCGCGTTCGCTGCCAATTTGGGCCTGAATCTGTTCCATCTCTTCTAAATTCTGCGCGACGAGAGCGTCTTCCAGTTTCTGTTTCAGGAAGATTTCACGCTCGGCGATCTTGCCCTGAAAGACTTGGTCAATCTCGGCGAGTTTGGCTTTTTGTTCGTCCGTGAGAGATGGGTTGCCGGAAGGGTCAGATTCTTCCAGTCGTTCCATCGCGAGTTCGTATGCGCTCTTCATCACTGAGGTATCAGGGGAAACGTAGTCCCGTGACAAGCACGAGAAAGGTCAGCCCCACGGGCCCCCACCATCGCCAGCGGCTACTCGCGTCACCTAATTCGTGAGTGAAGACGGTCGTGACGAGCACCGCGATCATGCCCCATTCGCCCCATCCCGAGAAACGAAACTCCGCGGCTACGCCGGCGGTGAACCTAAAGGGATGCTCGAGCACACCATACATGACCCAGAGTCCCATCCCGGCGGCGTGGTTGAATACGAGGGCGAGTGAACTGATGCCGCAGAGCCCCAAGACCAGACTGCCAAAGCCCGCCGATATCACCGCCCCGGCCAAGGGAACCAGCATGAGATTCGCGACAAATGCGAGGGGCGTGAACCAACCAAAAATACCCACCCCCGTGATGACTCCAATCAGTGAGGCCGACCACGTTAGCGCAATCGCAGTTACTACCACTTCGCAACGATCTTGGGTAAACCGCTGAATGGGGCGTAGAGATACTCGGGGCAGGTCTCGCCACAGACGAGCTCGAGGTTTCCAGAAATCAGCCAACGGCACGCCGTAGAGAAGCATCATGAACACAATGGAGTAGCTCATTTGAAATCCCGCCGAGAAGAGCTGCATGGGATCACTCAGCAACACGATCAGCGCGGATGCGGAAATGGCGGCGACGGAGTTTGACGGAGCCTGCAGCACCCGTGCCCCGTGAAAACAAGTGATCATGATCCACGCCCGCACAGCCGACGGCGTGAGGCCGATGAGATCAACATATCCCAGCAGAATAAGACTCCCGATGGCGAAGGCAGTGAAACGTGGAATACGCCCCAGCCGAAGCGCCCCATTGATCGCGACCGCGATGATTCCGATATGTAGTCCGCTGATTGCGAATAGGTGCATGGTGCCGCTTCTCAAAAACAGCGTCTTCGCCTCCGCCGAAAGCAGGTGTCTTTCGCCCAGTAGCATGGCGCGCAATGCCCCGACAATTTCAGGATGATGATCTAGTCCGGCGGAGAGGGTTGCTCCGGCCCGGATTTTCAAACGATGTCTCGCTTGAGCAAAGCGGGAAGGATTCTCGATGGTTTTGAGCCATCGGGCCTGTCGAAGTCGGAAGTTATGCCCGCTATCGAATAAGTAGCTTAGAAATGAATCTCCTGCCGTGTCCGATGGCCGGAGAGGTTCGAGCTGGCCGACTACCTTAATTGTGGCGCCGCGTTGGACGACGTCGGGCAGGTCGACGGGGCGACGGACCCGCACGTGAATAGGCTGTCCGAGTAGATCGCCCACCGGAGCGCGCGCGCTGACCACTTCGCCGAGGAAGTTCTGAAAACGATCCTGAGGCTCGAAACCAAACAGCCGGATGATATTCACCTGCAACTCGACTTCGCGTTGGGGGAGCAGGTCCCATTCGGGGAGGTGCTGTCGCTGCACGGAGTAGTGGATGGCCCCCGCCCCAAAAAGCCCCCCAAGCATCGCGACGCTCCATAGTCGGGGAGCGGTTTTACTGGCTGAAACCCCACCGACGAGCGCCAACCCGGTCAAAACGAGCCACGCGACCAATTGGACGATTGGTCCCGTGAAATGAGCCGTAGCGATTCCGGCTGCGAAGGGCAAAATTAGCCAAAGCAGCGGAGCGCGGACATTTCGGTGGGGCAGGGAGGACAACCTCTTTGTAACGCGATTTTGAAACCGGTTCTTTCACTTCATACCCGATTTGTTTCATGCTGGGCGTCTTACTCATGGCAGAGACCGACCAACCTGATTTTTTTGGCAACCAGACAGCCGGCCGCGCAGCGACCGCGAGCGATGCTGCGCCCGGAGCACATCAACCATTGGCGGCGCGGATGCGGCCTCGTTCGCTGGATGAAATCGTCGGCCAAGAGCAACTCACGGCGCCGGGTAGCTTATTGGCTCAGCTCATCTCGACCGATCGTTTTGGCAGTTTGCTTTTTTACGGCCCTCCGGGATGCGGTAAAACGAGTTTTGCCGAGGTCATTGCGCGTGAAACGGGTAGCCGGTTTGTGCGGATCAACGCCGTGATGTCCAATGTCGCGGAGTTGCGGGAGATCCTCGGAGTAGCCCGTAAGATGCCCGAATCACGGACCCTGCTATTCATCGACGAGTTGCACCGTTTCAATAAATCCCAACAGGATTTGCTCCTACCTGATGTTGAAGAGGGGTCCGTGCGCCTGATTGGAGCGACGACCCATAATCCAGGATTCTACGTCAACCCGCCGTTGCTTTCGCGCAGTCACCTTTTCCGGTTGGAGCCGTTGTCGACCGAAGCCGTCGCGACGGTGTTGCGGCGTGCGCTCGACGATGACGAACGCGGACTCGGCGAGCGCAAGATTAAGGCAGACGATGCAGTCCTGACTGACCTCGCGATGCTTTGTGACGGCGATCTGCGCCGGGCGCTCAATGCCCTCGAAGTGGTGGCTCTGAGTCTCGATGGGAAAACCGAAATCACTGCGACGGAACTCGAGTCATTCGCTCGTGAACGCCGGATTCGCTATGACGCCAATGAGGACGAGCACTACGACACGATTTCCGCGTTCATCAAAAGTTGTCGAGGAGGGGACCCTGACGCAGCGATGTATTGGTTGGCGAAAATGTTGGCGGGCGGAGAGGATCCGCGATTCATCGCCCGTCGATTGGTAATCTTGGCGAGTGAAGACATCGGGCTGGCCGATCCGTTTGCATTACCTCTGGCCGTTGCCGCGCATCAAGCCGCCGAGTTCGTAGGATTGCCCGAAGCGGAGCTTACTTTAGCTCACGCAACTCTGCATATCGCCTGTGCGCCAAAGAGTAATTCAGCGACCATGGCGCTGGCCGCTGCGAAACAGGCCTTAAAGAATGTCCCGGTTCAGCCGGTGCCGATGCATCTCCGCGACAAAGGTGGCCAAGCGAGTAAACGGGCGGGCCATGGCAAGGGGTATAATTACTCGCATAGTTTCCCCGAAGGAATCTCCGGTCAGAATTACTTGGAAGAACCACTCAAGCTCTACGAACCCTCGTCCCATGGATTGGAGGCTCGGGTCGCAGATCGTTTGGCCCGTTGGCGGGAACTTCGAAAGAGTGCTAGAGTCGGAGAATCGACCTGATCCATTGTCGGCTTAGTGATTCTTCTCCTGTGGCTGTGGCGGATCCATTGAGTGATCGAATCGGAATTCGTTCCAAAATTGAACCGATTCATGCCTAGTCGCGTTCGTGGCCAGAGAGATGAGAACCGCCAATATAATAAAGCTGTATCTTATCGCTGATCGCCAAGAGGTGGTAAGCTTGGCGGACCAAACTATCTCGAATACGTATACCGCGATCATGGTCATCGCTAGGCTACTCATCCATGAATAGTAGTAAGGCCACATGCGTTGCTGTGCCCAAGCCTGGTATTTTGAGGTCATCACCAAGAGAATATTCGGAGCAAGAAGGACATAGCCCAGTATGAGTAACCGTTGGAATGCGGACCAGATTGGTTCCCGAGGAAAGGGGCGGATCGTCAGCATCCAAAGGGCAATTCCCAGGGTTAGACTCGAACATATCGCCATGGGCGTGAGATTACTACCGATGCGATCCACCCAGTCTGATGGATGGAGCCAATAGGAGTGTCCTAAAGCTTCCCACCGAGGAATCAACCAAGACTCCAGTCCGGGGAACCCGCCGAAAGAAAACTTGGCTAACGCCGCCAATGCCGAGAGCGGTGCGACGGAAACCTCTCCTCCCGTATAGGAATCAAATAGGCCGGAGGCGGATGACCGCAGTAGGAGTCCTATTGTGCCGTAGGCGGTGCCAACCGTCATGCATAATACGGTCGCTCGCCAAGTTCTCCAATCTCTCAAACTGTGATTGTTGGCCCATAAGATAATCGTCGGCCAAATAAAGAAACTCAGGTTCGATTCGTGGCAACAGAGGGACAGGGCAAACAGGCTTACGATCAATATGCGTTGGCTCGAATTGTCTTTGCCCCACGAAAGTGTGCCCATCAGCCAAATTGCTGCCCACCCCAACCAGAGCAGTGGATTGTAGAACAACGGTTGATAGGTGACCGCTACAACCAACCAGCTTACGGCCAACATAGAAAAAATTGCCGGGCCAAACCCTTGGCCGGAAACTTTTTTTCATGAACCCGAAGGCTGTACCCATGCATACTAAAAAAGCGCCTATTCTAATGAAAGTCCTCAGGATATCCGATGAGAGACTCATCACTGACTCGATCACAGTCCATTTGAGCTGAGCATAAAATCGACCGATACTGTAGTCATAGAGCTCAGCGAAATCGCCCAACCCCGGATCAGCAGCCTGTTGGAGGGCGGCGTAGTCATCGGCAGTCGTTACTCTAATTTCTAGGATCTCGTATGCCAAATAACCAATAGCGAGAGTGAGACTCAAGATTGTCGGGATGCGTGTCGCCCTGGGGCTTATCTTGAAAAATGACATGAAGTTTCGGCCGACTAGACGAATTGGTTTCTGTGGGAAACTAATGTGGAATGCAGTCAATTTTCTCAAACAGCTCCAGGGTAGTATGAATCAAAATTAAGTGAAACACTCCAGTGGCGTGAGGGACACTTGATCTGGTTCGGGTAATCCTGCAGGGTAGCACGATGAAGACCTTGGCACGATTCGGTATAGTTCTCTTTCTGGTGGTCGGACTGCAGGCCCAGGCGCAAGATTCGGAGGCACTCGAATCTCAAATCGTTGGCGTCAAATTGAAGCGGAGTGATGGGACATTTATGGGTCTCGCGGTGGAGGGGAATGCCCTGACTCTGCGATTTTATGACGAGGAGAAACAACTCATTGACCCTCCGATTACACGTGCGACGGCGTGGTGGAAACCTCGCAATAAGTCGGGGAAGTAACGCGTCGTGCTAAATGCAGCGGGCACTTCGCTTAGGTCCCCCTCTAAGGTGCGTCCGCCATTGGTGTTTGCTGTCATGCTGACGCTCCTCGATGCCAACGCCAAGTCGGTTGGCTCCTACCGATTTAATCTCGCTGACCTCCCCAAGGCGGAAACTACGGAGAAATCAGCCTCCCGTTACTAGAGATTGGCTGAGGAGGCTTATTTCGCTCATTTCGTTTTGAGCGGAACCTCGAGTGTTTCTGCGAGCGTGCCTCAATCAGAACCGGTTTCACGTGGTGCTCGCCCACCCCACAATTGTTGTGGGTGCCCGCATTGACAGGGGAGCAGGAGAGGACGAACTTGGTCTCCTATGGGTGAATCCTCGTCCTCCGAACCATTTGATTCGATTGAATTCGCGATCCAAGATATCGCGGCGGGTAAGGCCGTGATCGTCACCGACGATGAAGATCGCGAGAATGAGGGCGATCTCATCATGGCTGCGTCAAAGGCGACTCCCGAAATGGTCAATATGATGATCCGCTACGGCAGTGGCATTGTGTGTGTGCCCACGTTCGGGCCTCAGCTGTCCCGCCTTGGTCTGGGACCGATGGTGGCCAATAACCGAGAATCCCACCGCACGGACTTCACCGTGAGTGTCGATGCCGCTGAAGGGGTCACGACCGGAATCAGTGCTTATGATCGGGCAGTTGCGATCAAACTACTCAGTAACGATCAGACGACTTCCGATCAGTTGGTTCAACCGGGTCATGTCTTCCCTCTACGAGCGCGCCCAGGGGGTGTGTTGGAGCGGGCGGGGCATACCGAGGCGGCGGTCGATTTGGCCGTGCTCGCCGGGCAGCACCCGAGCGGAGTGATATGCGAACTGGTCAATGAGGACGGCTCGATGCAGCGGTTGCCTGAACTCACCCAATTTAAGGAGAAATTTGGCCTTAAAATGATCTCGATCGCTCAGCTGATCGAATACCGGGCTCGCACCGAACAACTTGTCGAAGAAATCTGTCGTGAGCCATTTGCATCAGAGTATGGCGAATTTACCGCTCACGTATTTCGCAGCAAGCTGGACGGTCGCCACCACGTCGCTCTCGCGCGCGGGGTGATTGGTTCGGAGCCCACGCTCGTTCGCGTGCACAGCCAGAACCCATTGACCGATGTCTTTCGTTCGGCCGGTGCGCGGGGGCTCAACTCCCTCGAGTCTGCGCTGAAATCCGTCGCCGCTGAAACCAGTGGCGTTGTGCTCTACATGGAGCCTTCCAATGCCGGTGCCCTGTTGGTCGACCGCATCAAGGCCGGTTCGGAAGGTAAGGAAGTGACCATGAGTTTTCGCGATTACGGTCTCGGAGCCCAGATATTGAGCCAACTCGGACTGCAACGCATACGCTTGTTATCCAACAGCCAACGTAAAGTCGTAGGCCTGGACGGTTATGGGCTTGAGATCGTGGAGCAGGTAGCTCTTTAGCTTCAGTCTGATTTCGGGTTGCGGATTTCGCGCGCGTCGTTGTGCGTAGGCAGTCCGTATCGCTCTTTAACTGTTCTCACCATGAGTCTTGATTCACCAACCGCTCTTTCTCTCGATGGCACTGGCCTGCACGTCGGAATTGTAGCGGCCCGCTTTAATCAGCGATTCGTGGAGGGATTGATCGAGAATGTTGTCGCGGTATTACGGGCGGCCGGAGTGGCCCCCGCTGCGATCACGACGATTCGAGTCCCGGGGAGCGGTGAGCTACCGAGTGGAGTTCAGCTGTTATTAGGCGCCAAACAATTGGATGTCTGTATCGCGCTCGGCGTGATCATCAAAGGCGGCACGTTGCATGATCAACTCGTGGCGGAAGCCGCGCAAACTGGCTTGATGCGAATCTCGCTCGATACCGGCACACCCATCATCGCCGGCGTAGTGACGGCCAATGATCCGACCCAAGCCGAGCAACGGTGCTTAGGTGAAATCAATCGTGGCGCAGAATTCGCCCAAGGAGCCATTGAGATGGCAGCCCTCAAAAAACGACTTTCTTCATGAGCAAAGCAATTTTCGCCCAACGTCGCGACGGCCGAGTCGCCGCGGTTCAATTTCTCTATGCGTGGAGTTTAAATCCACCGTATAACCTCGCAGAGGACATTCGCGTCTTCTTCGAAGATATGGAGACGACGGGTAAGCCTCGAGAGCATTACCACTACTCCGAGGAACTGATCAACGGCGCGATCATTCAACAGGCCGAGATCGATGGGCATATCAAGAAACTGGCGCACAATTGGGAGTTCGATCGTATCGCTCGGATCGATTTGGCTATTCTGCGCATGGCGATTTACGAAATGCTGTTTCGCAAAGATGTTCCGCCGATCGTTTCGATCAACGAAGCGATTGATCTCTCCAAACAATTTTCGACCGCCGATTCCAAGCGCTTCGTCAATGGCATTCTAGATCGCCTCAAAGATTCCCTCGGCCGTGACGCCCGCAAGGGGGAGTAGTTCACCAGTAGCGGGTAGTGAGCATCGAGTAGCGAGTAGATCGTGATTTTATCATGTTAGGGATTTTTAAAAAATTTAAGTCGGGGTTTGCGAAGACAGTTTCGGCGATTGCATCGACTACTCATGGGCTGTTCGGCGGAAAAAAGATCGATGTCTCATCCCTCGAAGAGTTGGAGGAGGCGCTCTATACAGCCGACTTTGGTGTCGAGACCACCGAAGAGATTTTGGAGGAGATTCAGCGGGCTTACCGCAAGGATTCATCCCTCAAAGGACAGGATGCAGCCGCTATCGGAGCTTCGGTTTTGGAACGTGCGTTGGAGGGGAGTGAAGGAAAACTCACCCCGGCGGATTCGCGCCCAACCGTCGTCGCATTGATTGGAGTCAACGGCTCAGGCAAGACGACCACGGCGGCCAAATTGGGCCACCTGCTCAAAGGCGATGGGCAAAGCATCATGCTCGCGGCTTGCGACACATTTCGGGCCGCGGCCGTGGAGCAGTTGAAGGCTTGGGCGACTCGTTTGGACCTACCCATTGTAGCAAGCCATACCGGTGCGGATGCCGCTGCGGTGGCGTATGACGCCTGGCAGGCCGCGAATTCGCGCAATTGCGATACGTTGTTGGTCGATACCGCCGGACGCCTGCACACCAAGTCCAATTTGATGGATGAACTGGCGAAGATTCGCCGCGTGCTTCACAAGCACGATCCTGCCGCCCCCCATCACGCGTGGTTGGTCGTCGATGGTTCGCTGGGCTCAAACTCGATCGAGCAAGCCAAAGCCTTTCACCAAAGCTTTGGTCTTACCGGACTCGTGGTCACCAAGCTCGATGGCACGTCCCGGGGCGGTGCGATTGTAGGAATCTGGCGTGAACTCAAGTTGCCGATATACTTTCTCGGATTGGGTGAAGAACCCGATGATCTCCAACCCTTCAACGCCCGCAACTACGCGCGGGCGGTGTTTGGGCTGGGGGAGTAGTCACTCCAGTCCGGTTTCACTCGTGCCGTCCATGTAGCTGAGAGATCGGACGCGAAATACCACCCGTAATGCGGTGGGATCGGTGCGGAGCAAATTCATCGGTGCTTCTTTTTCCAGGAGATTATACGGAGAAAGCTCAACGGAGTCTCCGGCCTTCTAAAAGATTTCCCCGGGAACTGCAATGGTTTGGCCGGTAGCGAACAGGGTGTTGCCGTCCGCATCGGTGCCTTCAAACCCTCCGCTCATATCATCGACGTCTTTGCCCGTAAGATTGGTGAAGGTGAACATGGGGTAACCTGCGTCGTTGATCGCCTTGAACGTAACGGAAAAGAACGTCGCCGCGCGGGCTCGATTTTCTTCGTAGGCAACTTGAGCCGCTTGGGCCGAAGCGATGCTTTCGGCGGAAGGCGGAGGGGGAGGAGGG
>CAJXQX010000089.1 GCA_913058185.1 uncultured Verrucomicrobiota bacterium | reverse complement strand
TACACGTAAGGAGTCGTCGGCAGCGTCAGATGTGTATAAGAGACAGCTCCTCAACCGCATCGTCGCCGCCAAACCTTTCAGCTTTTCAGCCCTATGGAATTAATGCTCCTGCTTTTCATCTTCGTGCTCGCCGGCTTTCTCGGCTTCGAGCTCATCGCGAAGGTTCCCTCCCAACTCCACACCCCGCTCATGTCGGGCTCGAATGCGATCTCCGGCATCACTATTGTCGGTGCGCTGCTGGCCGCCGGCGCGGATGACGGTTCGACGCTGACCACCGTCCTCGGTACGACGGCCGTCGCACTCGCGACTATCAATGTAATCGGTGGTTATCTCGTGACCGATCGCATGCTCGCCATGTTTAAGAAGCGAAAGGTCGCTAAGAAAGAGGAGGGTTCACAATGAGCACCGAAACGCTGATTAACTTCGCTTACATCGTAGCGTCGATTCTGTTCATCCTGGGTCTTAAAATGCTCGGCCGCCAAGCGACTGCGCGCCGAGGCAACATGATCTCTTCGCTGGGCATGCTGATCGCGGTGATCGTGACCTTGTCCGCCCAAGAGATCGTCAGTTTTCAATGGATCGTCGTCGGGGTGGTGATTGGTGGGGCCATCGGGCTCGCATGTGCTCGGCTCATCAAAATGACCTCCATTCCCGAAATGGTCGCGCTGCTCAACGGCTTCGGTGGACTCGCTTCGCTGCTCGTAGGTTGGGCTGAATACGGCAAGATTCTGGCCGCCGGATCCACGAGTTCGATCTTCACCGGCACTGTCATTGTCCTCGCCGTTTTGATCGGCGGCGTGACTTTCACCGGATCACTTTATGCGTTCGGCAAACTCTCCGGTAAACTGAGCGGCAAACCCGTGATGTTCAGCGGTCAGCAATTCGTGAACGGCGCCCTGGTCCTCGGACTGATCGCAGCCGGTGCGGTTTACGTCATCAATGGCGGCGCGGGCGAGATAGGTGGCAACGCGTTCTACGTCTGCCTCGCAATCTCTTTCATTCTCGGGGTCACGCTAGTCATGCCGATCGGCGGCGGTGATATGCCGGTGGTGATTTCGATGCTCAACAGTTTGTCCGGCCTCGCGGCTTGTGCGGCTGGTTTTGTGATCACCAACAACGTGCTCATTGTGGCCGGCTGTTTGGTCGGTACCAGCGGAGTGATCCTCACCATCATCATGTGTAAGGCGATGAATCGCTCGCTCGCCAGCGTGCTCTTCTCGGGCTTCGGCTCGGACGTCTCAGTGGCGGCAAGCAGCAACAGTGGAAGCGAGATCCAAGGTGAGCTCAAACCCATCTCCGCCGACGACAGTTTCGCCGTGCTCGAAGCGGCTCGCAACGTCGTCATCGTGCCCGGTTACGGTATGGCTGTCTCGCAAGCTCAACACGTGGTGCGCGAACTCGCTGAGATGTTGGAAAACAACGGGGCTGAGGTTCGCTTCGCCATTCACCCGGTCGCCGGCCGCATGCCCGGTCACATGAATGTGCTCCTCGCCGAAGCCAACGTGCCTTACGAACAGCTTGTCGAGATGGACTCCATCAATCCGCAAATGCCGATGACGGACGTCGCCATCGTGATTGGGGCCAACGACGTGGTGAACCCGGCAGCCTCTCGCGACAAGAGTTCCCCGATCTACGGCATGCCCATAATCAATGCCCACGAAGCCAACACCGTGATCTGCTTGAAGCGCGGTAAAGGTGCCGGATTCTCCGGGATCGAAAACCAACTCTTCCGCCTACCCAACACCCGGATGCTTTACGGCGATGCGAAGGCATCGTTGCAAGCCGTGGTCAGCGAGTTCAAAGCAATATCCGACGGCTGAGATGGGCCAACGGACAGGGCTGTCGGGAGTGAAGCCTGGCCGTTTCAGAACCAAGGGATCCTCCCTCTACTCCAGAATCGGACCACGCGTGCTGGACGGACTCGATGCGGCGCTGAGCCTAATCGATTCAAGATTCTCCCGCACAAACTCACCCATCGTATTGCACTGCAAATAAGCATCCCGCTTGAAGTGATCGGCGAGCCCGTGCCTCAACTCCGTGCGGTGTTCCGGCGTTGAGATCTGGTCCGCCGCCATCGCACTTAAAATGGCTCCGAGTTTTTCTTCCGCCATGGCAGCACGGTTCAAAATCGCGACCTGTTCTTCACGTTGATACTGTCGCGCAGTCTCTTGCCGTAAATGCTCCATACAGAACAGCGCAAAGGATCGATTCTCGGGAAAGAACTGCGGGCGGTAAAAATTGAGCCGACCCTCGTAACTTTGCTGATCAAAATCCATCGCTCGTAAGCGCAGCTGCGCGCCTTCGAAATCCGGCGTGACTACCATCACAAAGTTATAGCTGCGCATATCGCCCAGGAGCCGCACGAAGCAGCGCTCGTTGAACTTCACCAACTCCTTGGCCACCCGCACGGGATTAAGCTCGGCCCTTGAACGCCCCAGCCAGTCATCGATGAACACATTGCCTGGAATCCCCGCCACATGTTCTTCCACGACCGAGTTGCCGCACGTGAAGTAGTTCATGCGATTGGGAGACAACAGATGCTCCAGCTCCAAACCATAAACCCGTGAAGCATCCCCCTTCTTAATGTAGAAGTGATCCGCATTATCGTTGAAGGCGTTTACAATCCGGATCCGAAAGGGCGCCGAATTCCCAAACGAACAGTAATCGATCCGGTCCACGTAGACGTGTTTGAGCACCGACGTGTCCCCGGCGGTGCGTAATAGCGCATAGACCCGTTTTAGATCTTCATGCAGCGCCCCCATCTCCAAACGGTTATAAATCACACTGTCCCACAACGTCGGCACACCCTTGTCGTCGGCCAAGGGAAACGACTCCTCAAACCGGGATAGACGATCGTAACTCACTGGCAGGGGCTGTTCGCGCTTGTAGCGACATAGATACTCCCGCAACCGATCATTGATCGGAAAAGAGGGTTTCTTGAGTTGGGGACGTTCCTCATCGGCCATGGCAGGCAAAGTGATGACGCAAATTCCCATTAGCAAATAAAGCGTCAAAGAGTTGCAAACGGCGAAAATTACTCGTTTCTGCGCACCAGTCGGATAATTTAGTGCGACCGACCGCTATATGTGTTCCTATTCGCCACCACCACTCTTGAGAAGCTGCAAGCCGTTCCCCAACGGTTCTGGGTCAACGCGGCCATTTTCATAATCGGTGGCTGGGTCGCGATCATGTTGATACGACACGCCGCGCGCATGAACCGCATGGTGCTTACCATGATCATTCTGGTGAGCTTCACCACCGTCGGATTTCAGTGGATCTGGGAACGCAACGAACCGCGATTTCTCACGCCCTAGATCAACGTTATAGCGCCGATTTTCCCGAGTAAGACCTCGTTCTAAGGTTGAACTAACCGGCCCGCAGCAGCTTCCGACTACGGAAAATGACAATCCCTTTGCGGATTTCGTGGTCGTAATCCGACCCCTGTTTATGTCATTTATACCCTTCGCTATGCCCAAAGCACCATCTGACATCGGACTCATCGGCCTCGCCGTAATGGGTCAAAACCTCGCACTCAACATCGCCGATCACGGTTTTAAGATTTCGGTCTTTAACCGCACCACGGCCAAGACCGACGCCTTCGTCGAAGCCAATCCCGACACTCCGGGTGGACTCGTCGGCAGCAAGAGGCTCAAAGGCTTCGTCAAGTCGCTCTCGTCCCCGCGCAAGATCATCATCTTGGTCCAATCGGGTCGGGCGACCGACGCCGTCATCGGTGGACTCGTGCCATTGCTCGACCCGGCCGACATCATCATCGACGGTGGCAATGCTCTCTGGACGGACACCATCCGTCGCGAAAAAGAGCTCAAGGCCAAGGGCCTGCGCTTCATCGGATCCGGTGTTTCCGGCGGTGAAGAAGGCGCCCGCTTCGGACCTTCCCTCATGCCTGGTGGCGACAAGTCCGCCTACCAGGAAATCGCTCCGATTTGGAAGGCCATCGCCGCCAAGGTCGACCGCAAGACCGGCAAGCCTCTCGAAGGCGCCGCTCCCGGCAAGCCCATCAAGGGCGGCGTGACCTGCACCACTTATATCGGCGAAAACGGCGCAGGCCACTACGTCAAGATGGTCCACAACGGCATCGAGTATGGCGACATGCAGATGATCTGTGAGGCCTACGACCTGCTACAGGGCCTGCTCGGTCTCAAGGCCAAGGAGATCGGCGAGATCTTCGCCGAGTGGAACAAGGGAGCCCTCGATTCCTTCCTTGTCGAAATTACTGCCGACATTCTCCAGCAAAAAGACCCGGCTTCACGCAAAGCGTTTGTCGATGTCGTGCTCGACACCGCTGGCCAAAAAGGCACCGGCAAGTGGACCGCCAACAGTGCCCTCTCGATGGGTATCGCGGCACCAACGATTGCGGAGTCCGTCTTTTCCCGCTGCCTCTCGGCCGCCAAAGACGAACGGGTCGCGGCTTCCAAGATACTCAAAGGGCCGAAGAAGAAATTTACCGGCGACAAGGCCGAGCTCATCAGCGCCATCCACGACGCTCTCTATTGCTCGAAGATCTGTTCCTACGCGCAAGGCTTCCAGCTCATGCGTGAAGCCCAAAACGAGTATGATTGGAAACTCAACTTCGGCGCGATCGCTCAGATCTTCCGCGGTGGTTGCATCATCCGCGCCGCTTTCTTGCAGAAGATCACCGAGGCCTACAAGCGCGACAAGAAGTTGGCTAACTTGCTCCTCGATCCTTACTTCAACAAGACGATCCAAGACGCTCAGAACAACTGGCGTAAAGTCGTGGCTCTCTCCGCCGAATACGGCATCCCGACCCCGACATTTGGCAGCTCCCTCGCCTACTATGACGGTTACCGCAGCGCCCGCCTCCCGGCGAATCTGCTCCAAGCCCAACGTGACTACTTCGGCGCCCACACCTACGAACGCTTGGACAAACCCCGCGGCGAGTTCTTCCACGTAGATTGGCCCGACCCGAAGCGCCCGCAATACAAGGCGTAAAGCTCAAAAAGAGTTCTTTCTCTTTAGTTTTTATCCTTATCTTTCTCTTCTCAGCCGCGCTCCTTGGAGCGCGGCTTTCGTTTAGCTGACTTGCCGGGGTCAGATCGCCCATCGAACGAGATTGCACCTCCCACCAAGCGCTTCATGTTCCCTCACTTTCCATGAGTAATCCCCTTCCTACGGTTGATCCATCGATCCTCGCCCATATCGCCGACGGTTTCACTTTGGAAGGTTCGTTTGTTAAAGGCAGTCGCCACGGAAATGGCCTGATCAACGACAGCTTTATTGCGGAATGTCAGAACGGCGAAGCAACTCGCCGCTATATTCTGCAACGCATCAACCATCACGTATTCAAAGACGTTCCCGCGTTGATGGATAATGTGCGACGCGTGACCGACCATCTTGCCGCGGTTACCCAGGCTCCCAACCGCCAGCCTCTGCGTCTCGTAAGGACCCATTCCGAGCAAGGTTTTCTGCTGGATGATCACGGTTGCCACTGGCGCTGCTACGACTTCATCGAAGGCGCTAAATCCTACGACGTCATCCACTCTCTGCCCATCGCTCGGGCGGCCGCATACTCATTCGGAGAGTTCCAAGCCCAGCTGGTCGATCTCGCTGGACCACGCCTCCACGAGACCATTCCAGACTTCCACAATACACGGCAACGCTTCGCTAACCTCCGCGCCGCGATCGATGCCGACACCGTTTCTCGCGTTTCAACTGTCGGTCCCGAAATCGAGTTTGCACTCGCACGAGAATCACTCGCGAACTCACTGCTCGATCTCCACGAGGCAGGGGGAATCCCCGAACGGATCACTCACAACGATACCAAAATCAGCAACATGCTAATCGACGAGACCAGCGACGAGGGTGTCTGCGTCATCGACTTCGACACCGTTATGCCCGGCCTCGGTCTCTACGACTTCGGCGACCTCGTGCGCTCCGCCACCAACCCCTGCCTGGAGGACGAAACCGACCTCAGCCAAGTCAGCGTCCAACTCCCCATCTTCGAGCAATTGGTCGCAGGCTACCTCGGCAGTGCCCGCTCCATCCTCAACGCCACCGAAATCGATCAACTCACCGTATCGGGCCGCCTGATTACCTACGAAATTGGACTCCGTTTTCTCACCGACTATCTCGCCGGAGACATCTACTTCCGCACCGACCATCCCGAGCAAAACCTGGACCGCGCCCGTGGTCAGTTCACGTTGCTCAAAAGCATGGAATCTGCGGAAACCGAAATGCGGCAGATCGTAAGTAAATACATCTAAGTCGTCGAACCTTGCGCCAGGCCTACGAACGATGCACAAGGAGGGTCGTTAGCCGTCATTACCCCGAATGCCATGAATCGACTCAGCGACGCACAGCTCTCTCATTTTGAAGAAGAAGGTTATCTCGTAAGAAGAGACTTCTTCAACCCGGAGGTAGATCTTGATCCGGTCATTGAAGAGTATGAGGGCGTGCTCGATCGATTAGCGGAACGGTTGCTCGCCAGAGGTGAAATCAAGTCCGTCTACGCCGATGAAGATTTCAGCGAGCGGCTCATTCGCATGTGTGAGGACAGCGGAAAAATTCACGCGCAGTCGTTCGACTTTTCACTTCCCCAACGGAGTATCCAGTCTGATACGCCAATCTAGTCCGGTCCGGCAGTCTTCAATGTCCTACGCCACCAGCGTTTGCTCGATCTGATG
The DNA here is from genome assembly GCA_913058185.1 of uncultured Verrucomicrobiota bacterium. Classification (GTDB taxonomy): domain Bacteria; phylum Verrucomicrobiota; class Verrucomicrobiia; order Opitutales; family Opitutaceae; genus Actomonas. The sequence goes on along the minus strand of CAJXQX010000089.1, from coordinate 9,302 downwards.
GAGCAACTGATCGGTGGGGAAATCTACTCCAATCCGATTCAGCATGCGCGCCTCAAGCTGCCGGAGAGCCGGGCGGTTCGGGACGACAAGGGTGATATTCTCCAAGGCGCGACCCAATGGCACCAAGACAACGGCGTGGCTCTACCAGAAGCCGACGACACCGATATGATCACGGTTTGGTTACCGCTGTGGGATGCCCCGATCGAGTCTGGTTGCTTGGAAGTGATTCCCCGCAGTCACCGCGACGGTATTATTGACCATTGCCCTCTCGGTGCCGCGGGTTTTGGCATCCCCGACAAACTGGTTGAGAAGCAGCAAGCCGTGTCCTTGCCGATGGCCCGAGGTGACGTGCTGCTGCTGCATCGCCGCACCTGTCACTCGTCTCTGTCCAATCTGAGCAAACGGGTTCGTTGGAGCTTCGATCTTCGCTACAATTCGACCGATCAACCTTCCGGTCGCGACGCCTTTCCCGGATTCATCGCCCGCAGTCGAGCCCATCCCAAGACCGAACTGCACGATGCTACTGTTTGGAAAAACTCATGGCTCGCGGCGCGGGCTAAGCTTTCCGGTGATGCCGAGGCACAGACCTTCAATCGCTGGGACGGTAGTCGAGAAGTGTGTGCATAATCGAAGTGCAGAATGAAATTGTCCTGAATCACTGTCTTACTTTTCTGACTATCTTAGTCACGGGGGGTGCAAGTGAGCTGACTATCCAAAAAACTGTTTTAACCAACAGCTCTCCTAGCACGCTTCAGGCTATATCCATCCTCAATGAAGAGGTCGCTTGGGTAAGTGGACACGCCCGCCACGTTTGCCCGCACTCGAGACGGTGGAGAAAACTGGGATGTCTTCACCCATTCCGAAGGTGCTTTGCAGTTCCGGGACATTCACGCGTTTGATGAATCTAACATCATCTTGATGAGCGCAGGCCCCGGCGAGAGTTCCAGAATCTATCTTTTCGATGCGCACTCCGCAGAATTTACGAAGGCCTATGTCATGCCTCACCCCGAAGGGTTTTTAAACACCATTGAATTCTGGGATGATCAGATTGGCTTAGCCTACGGGGACTCATTCAACGGTGAGTTGTTCATCTTAAAGACCATCGATGGTGGACGCTCTTGGGGCAGAGTAGACCCCAAACGTTTTCCGGCGGCTGGCGACGGCGAAGGCGGGGTCGCGGCGAGCGGAACTTGTATTTCTACTCAACCCGACGGGCATGCTTGGATCGCAACTGGCGCTGGTGGGACCTCCCGAATCCTCTATACCCCAGACTTCGGTGATACCTGGACCGAATACCCCAATCCCATTATCAAAGGGAAAGCCGCGGGAGTCACGTCCATCAACATGTTGAATCTGAAAACCGGATTAATCGTCGAAGGCGATTTGGCCAATGAGGATGACTACACCGATAACGTGGCCACGACCATGGATGGCGGTAAAACATGGCAGTTAACCGACCGACCCACAACGACCGGAGCATTCTACGGCTCTTCGATCATTCGGATGGCGGGCACACCGCTAATCATTGCCTGTGGGCCCGAAGGAATTGATTACTCCCGAGACCAAGGGATCAGCTGGATTAACCTAGATTCGGAGAATTACTGGGCGGTAAAACTTCACCCCGACGGATTCGGCTATGCGACCGGAACTGAAGGCAAAATCTTGCGACTAGAAATCACCGAATCGGACTAGAGCTGACACTCCGCGCGGAGGAAGAGTGAACAGTTCCATGATTCGGGATTAGACGTGAAGTAGATTTGGGTTCTACTCTGATCATTCCGCGGTCGGAACCGCCTTACTCCCATGCTCATCCCCGGACTCATCTCGATCTCTTTTCGCAATCTCTCGGTCACCGAGGTCATCGACCAGTGTCGAGCGAATCAACTCCCCGCCATCGAATGGGGCGGTGACGTCCACGTGCCACATGGCGACGTCGAAATCGCCACCCGCACCGGTGAAGCCACCCGCGCCGCCGGACTGACCGTGGCCGCCTACGGCTCCTACTACCGTTGTGATGCCGAGGCCAAACAGCCCGAATTCGGCGACGTGCTCGTCAGCGCCCGGGCGCTGCAAGCCCCCGTGATTCGGGTTTGGGCCGGAACCACCGGTTCCGCCGACACCACCGCAGCCAAACGCGAAGCGATCACCTCCGATTTACGACGAATTGGTCAACTCGCTGCTAAACAAGGAATTGAGATAGGTATCGAGTATCACGCCAATACCCTCACCGATGACCCTGATTCCGCGCTCACTCTGATCGAGGCGGTCGATCATCCCAATGTGAAACTCTACTGGCAGTCATCGAACGGTAAATCGGCCGAATACTCCCTCGCTGTCCTGCAGAAGCTGCTGCCTCACGTCTCCCACCTACACGCCTTTCATTGGGAGTTCAGCGGCGACGATTTCGACCGCCGCCCGTTGGCTGAAGGACAGGCGGATTGGCAAAAATACCTCTCCGTTGTCGCCACCTCACCTCGGCCGGATCGAGCGATCATGCTGGAATTCGTGCGCGATGATTCGACCGAACAGCTCGCCGATGATGCCAAGACCTTGCACGCCGTCCTGAAAAACGCGGGCTAAACCAAACTTTCCCTTAGTTATCGAACTCCTTTAACTTGTCTTACTCTTATATGGCACCCTCAACATCTCGCTTCGTAGTCGGCCTCGCAGCATCCTTGGTCGTCTCCGGTATCGCCAGCCCGCTCTTCGCCCAGAGTGGCGATCGCCCCAACGACCCCCAACAACCCCCACCTGCGCACTGGAACATCCCGCCCGCTCCGGCGCTCTCGGTCGAAGCAGCTCTTGAAACTTTCGTGCTTCCTCCCGGGTTCCGCGTCGAGGTCGTGGCAGCCGATCCGCTCGTTTTTGACCCCGTCGCCATGCAGATCGGCCCCGATGGTCGGATCTGGGTGGTCGAGATGCGCAGCTACATGCCCAACGTCGATGGCATCGGCGAAGACGCGCCGATCGGCACGATCGCGATTCTCTCCGATACGGATGGCGACGGTCGCATGGACAAACGCATCGAATTTGCGGGCGGATTCGTGATGCCCCGCGCCTTGGCCCTCGTCGACGACGGTCTACTCGTCGCCGCCCCACCCATGCTTTGGCACCTCCGCGATACCGACGGCGATGATGTCGCGGACGAACGCACCGTGGTTTCGGAATCCTACGGTGATCGTAAGAACCCCGAACACACCGCCAATGGCCTGCTCTCGGGTTTGGATAACTGGATTTACAACTCCAACGACGACGAACGCTACCAATTGAATCAAGGCGAGTGGATTTCCGCCCCGGCACCCGACCGCGGCCAATGGGGTATCGCTCAGGACGACACCGGACGACTGTTCTACAATACCAACAGCAGCCCGCTGAAGATGGATGTCTTCCCCGGCGAGTATCTCCTCCGTAACCCGGACCTCCACCAACGTCGCGCCATCAACCGCGAAACGGTGAAGAACACGGACCTTCCCATTTTCCCGAGTCGAATCACCCCCGGGGTCAATCGGGGCTACAAGAACCTCACCGAGGATGGCTACCTATCCAACATGACCGCCGCCAGCGGTTCCGTGATCTATCGCGGCAGCCTATTTCCAGAAACCTTTTATGGCGACACCTTCATCCCCGAGCCGTCCGCCAACCTCATCAAACGTCTGAAGCTGTCTCCCACCGCAGGAGGCGCCATGAGTGGTTCCAATGCCTACGATCACTTCGACTTCATGACCTCGACCGACGAGCGGTTCCGTCCCGTCAGTCTCTACAACGGACCTGATGGTGCCCTCTACATCGTCGATCTGTATCGCGGCATCATCCAACACCGTATCTTTGTCACCAGCTTCCTCCGCGCCCAGATCATCGATCGTGGCCTGGAATCTCCCATTGGCATGGGCCGCATCTACCGGGTGGTGCCGGACAAAGCGCCCAATTCCGAGCAGCCTGCCTTGCACACCGCCAGCACCGGCGAGCTGGTGGACGCGCTGAATCGTAAGGACGCCTGGTGGCGCGAGACTGCCCAACGCCTACTTGTAGAACGACGCGACAACTCCTCCGTTTCTGGTCTGCAAAAAATCGCCCTCGATAAGACGAGTCCGGGACACCTCAACGCGATCTGGACCCTCCACGGGATCGGCAAGTTCGACGCCAAACTGTTCTGGAAACTGACCAAGAATACCTCACCGGCGGGTCGCGCCGCTTTGCTGCGAATCAGTGAAGCGTGGTTAGCTAAGGCCGATCAGGCCTTCGTGGATCATGCCCTAAGTGAACTCAACGCCCCCGAGCCGGAAATCCAGCGCCAAGCGGTGCTGAGTTTGGGTGAGTTGCCCGATGCCTCCCGCATCAGTCATCTCGCCAAATTCGCGAGCCAAGGCAGTCGCATCGAAGCGATGGACGAAGCTTTCGTCAGTGGCATCGCCGGCCTGGAAATCACCTTCCTAAAACAACTCACCAATCCGCTGCATGCCGACGCTCAATCTGTTGTGCGCCTCGCGGTATCGACCGTCATCGAACGCGGCAACGCCGACGAAATTGCCGCAGCCCTGGACCTCCTCCTCGCCCCCAGCTCCGATCCGACTTTTGCGAAATCCATCATCGCTGGTTTCGAATCTCATACCAAAGGCAAGGACTCCGAACGTCGACGTCTCAAGCTTCCGGTCGAGCCCACCGCCTTGGAAAAATATGCCGGCAAAGGCAACGTAGCCCTTGCTCGCAAAGCGAACGACTTGCTGAAGTTCATTGATGGACCAGCGGCCCAAGCGGCCGGTCCTAGAACCATCCCTCTAACCGCCGCTGAACAAGTCCGCTTCGACCAAGGCAAAACCACCTACATGCTCTGCGCCGGATGCCATCAAGCAGACGGACGCGGCATGAATGGACTCGCCCCTTCGCTGATCGGTTCGCCTTGGGCGATCGGCCCGGCCGAGATCGCCGCCGCCATCGTGCTCAAGGGTAAGGAAGGCGAACAACTCGCCATGCCTCCGTTGGGAACCCTCGACGACAATTCCATCGCTGCTGCGCTCACCTACATCCGCCGCTCGTTCGGTCACACCGCTTCGGCCGTCACTCCGGAGGAAGTTGCCGCCGCTCGTGAAAAATACGACTATCGCTCGGCCGCGTGGAACGAGACGGATCTCAAAAAACTCTCCAAAACTCTGAACCCCTAAAATTTTATGAAATTACCCTGCATCACTCTCCTCGCGTCACTGCTCATCGGAGGGGTCACTCTTGGCCAAGCCGCCCATCACAAAGAAGATGGTTTCAAACCCCTCTTTGATGGCACGTCTCTCGATGGCTGGCACGTCGTCGGTGGCACCGGCGAATTTAAGGTCGATGATGGCATGATCGTCGGCTACGGCGAAAACGTGAAGGGCAACACCTTCTTGCGCACCGACCGCACATTTACCGATTTCGATTTCCGATTCTCCTACAAGCGCGAACACGGCAACTCCGGCATGATGTTCCGCGCCCTGCAAAAACCCGGCGAAAACGGTCGCGTCAACGGCTACCAATGCGAACACGGCAACAAGCCAGAACGCGCCTGGTCCGGCGGCATCTACGATGAAGCGCGTCGCGGCTGGATGCAACCTCACGCCACCGATCCTCGCGCGCAGGCCGCCTTCACCAAACAAGGCCAACGCATCATCAAACATCAGCAGTGGAACGATGTGCGCATCCTCTGCAAAGGCAACGAGACCAAAATTTGGTTCAACGGTGAACTCCGGGTCCATTTTATTGATACCGACAAAACCCACAACACCCTCGAAGGTTTCTTCGGTCTCCAAGTCCACTCCGGCGATAAGAGTCTCGTGACTTGGAAAAATCTCCGTATTAAAGAGCTCAACTAACTCACCCCTCTACCCCTTACTACTCCTGATGAAATCTCGCCTCACGCTTACTCTCGCCGCGACTGCCCTGGTCGCCCTTTTCACCGCCGGCTGCGCCTCCGATCAGACCGATGAATTCGTCGATCTGTTCGACGGCCAAACCCTGAACGGTTGGGCCAACCACGGTGGTGGAAACTTCTACGTCGCCGACGGTGCGATCGTCGGCGAAGCCGTCCCCGCCTTGCCCAACAGTTTCCTCCACACGGACCGACCCTACGCCAACTTCGAGCTAAACTTGGAAATCAAAATCGATTCCCTACTCAACTCTGGTATCCAAATCCGCAGCGGGGTCTACGCCGAGGAAACGACCACCCTGCGTTGGGGTGGAAAGGTCAACGAGGACGGTTCGAAAGCCGACGTGAGAGAGCGCGTCTGGGAAGCCGGTCGTTACTGGGGTTATCAAGTTGAAATCGATCCCACCGAGCGGGGTTGGAGTGGCGCCCTCTATGAAGAAGGTGCGCGGGGGTTCCTACACACTCCGGAGAACAACCATGCGGCGTTAAAATTACCTGAGTGGAATCAGTTCCGCATCATCGCCAACGGTGATCACTTCCAGACATGGATAAACGGGGTGCCTATCGCCGATGTGCATGACAGCGCAACGGCCACCGGCACCATCGCACTCCAGCTCCACGGCATCGGTAAAAGCACTGAAAAGATCGGTCAGAAAGTCCGCATGCGAAACGTGCGGATCAAAGAGCTCTGATCCTGATCAAAAAGGTAGGGACAGCCCGCATTGGGTTTTTAATTGTAGCCCAGCCCTCCCGCGCCTGCGGGAGCGGTCAGCCCGGTGTGGTAGAGGTGGGTTCTCCCTACGCGTAGGCTTCGAAGGGCTTGACCACATGTTCGTATGGCGGAGCTGGCGGAGCATCGACGAACGTGGGCTCGAGTTCGCCGATTGCCACCATCCGGCGCGTGAGCCGCTCCCGCATCACGCGCACGACTTCGGCATGAGACGTGAAACCCACCAAATTAGTGAGCTCCCAGGGGTCGGCCTTTAGATCGTAAAGACAGTCGTCGATGTAGGAATCGGCGGTCGGTTGCGAAATGGGTTTACCGGCCTCATCCAAGTCCGGACAACGCACGGAGTATTTCCAGCGTTCGGTGCGAACCGCCCGTCCCGTGTGGCTTTCGCTGATCTGCACAAAAACCTCCTCCGGCCACGCCGCCTTACTGTTTTGCAGCAACGGCAGGATGGACTGCCCTTCCATCGTTTCCGGCACGTCGATACCTGCAGCATCCAGTAATGTTGGCGGTAAATCCACCAGGCTCACCAATTTCTTAAGCCGACCACCGCCCTCAAATCCAGGACCAGTCAGCGCGGTTGGCACCCGGATTGAGGCATCATGGCACGAACGTTTATATTCCGCATTACGTGTCTTGAAGTGATTACCGTGATCCGAAGAAAACAGCACAATCGTATCGTCGGTTAATCCGAGACTTTCGACTGCATCGAACATGCGACCGAACGATTCATCCAACCGCTTCACCATGCCGCAATAGCCGGGCCAATGTTGCACGGCCGTGCCGGTGCCGGTCCGCAGATCTGGAGGGATTTTGGCGCTCGCTTGTTCGTCTTCGTAACCCTTCGGCGCCGGATAATCGTCGCGCGAATTCTAGTGATGGGGTTCAAGGTGCGAAACAAATAGGAAGAAGGTCTGCTTCGTCTGGCTGCGTTCGTGAATGTGCAGAATTGCGGCGTCCGTAAGGGCATCCACCCGATACCCTGGTAATTGATGTTCCTGCCCATCCTGATCCCAAAGCCGGGTGTCGTAAGCGTCCGAAACGAACTCGAGTAGGTTCGCCCCTAGCCAGGATTGATATCCGCCCTGCAAATCCCGCGGCACGGCGCCGTGGTGTTCGGTGGAGGCAAGGTGCCACTTGCCGATGTAACCGGTGTGGTAGCCGGCATCGTTGAAGTAGTTCGCCAGCGTGGGAAGTTCGCGATGCGGTTCGTAGCCATTACGCCAGACACCGGTCTGGGTAGCATATTTACCGGCCTGCAAACAGGCCCGAGCCGGAGCACAGACGGGTTGGCAGGTGAAACTTTTGGCGACGTGGGTGCCCTTCTGGGCCACACGATCAAAGTTGGGCGTGAGACCCAGCGTGCAACCGTGCACACCGGTGGTGTCGTGCCGTTGCTGATCGGTAAGGAAGACGATTACGTAGGGCTGTTTGCTGGAAACCATAGGTAGAGAATCGGGACGCGGAGACGGGTTGGTGGGCGAGCCTACCAACGAATTTTGGCAGGGAAAAATTCGACGATCAGCTCTTCGTAATACGGCCGAAGATCTGCTTCGCGAGGAGCTTCGTGGCTCTTGGAATAGAGGTCGTATTCGTTGAACTTTAATACCCACGGCAACATCGCTCGATCGTGATCATTGGCCAGAGCGGTGTAGGCCCCTTCGCGGTGCCACGGGTAGAAACTATGGTAGCGAAACATCGCCAGCCCTTCCGCCGGCAGGTAGTCTTTGCAGACGTTGTAGATGTATTCATCGTGGCCCCAGGAGAGCGCGACCTGGTCAAAACCGCAGCCGGGTTCGTAGATGCCACACTCCGTCTGATACGCCTCCACCGCTGAGTCGGGGTTGTTGGCAAAGAACTCGGGAAACACATTCTTCTCTGAAAAACGGCAGCCGGTTGGAAAGGTATCCCCGACCACCGCCCATTGGGGCTCACCCCACAAGCAAAGCACTTTACCCAGATCATGCATCAGGCCGGTGAGAACAATCCAGCGCGGATGGCCATCACGCCGAATTCCTTCCGCCGTCTGCAGGAGATGCTCCGCTTGGGACAGGTCGGTATCGGGATCCGAATCATCGATGAGTTGATTGAGATATTGCAGTGCTTCCCAAACGCCCATCTCCATGCGATTCAGGCCGAGATACTCTTGGTGTTTCGCTAATACAAACGCATGCGTTTGGCCCTCATGATTGAGCTTGTAGAACTCCCGCACCGTATCGCGGGCATTGGCTTCGTAGTCCCGAAATTCGGTTTTTTGTTTTTCAGGATCCGTGCCCACGGACGAAACCTTGCGCTCAGCAGATGCCGGCTCGGGGTAACGCTCTTTCAAGAAATCCTCCCACTCATCCAAACTTTCTAGAGGGGCGGTCGAGCGGGTCTGCAATTCGTCTTTCATGGGGCTGATTAAATTGAGGGGCTAAATGGGACCTTGAACATAGGTAGTTTAAGAAACCGTTCAGTTTTTCGAAGCTGCGAATTTTCCTTGGGGAGTCACCGGCCTCTTATTGGAAGCGTTACACCCGAACCCATTGCACGAGAAGAATAAGCCAGTTCCTAGAGGAAGGTATCTAATGGAACCGTTACAATAATGAAACATTGTCCTATGCGAGAGGACAAAACCTCTTGGGTGCACCTGTCTCTTATACACATCTCCGAGCCCACGAGACCGAGGCTGATCTC